>JALSKR010000174.1 GCA_026988735.1 Sulfurimonas sp. | reverse complement strand
CTTCTTCTTTGTAATCTTCTGTGCCGTATATAGGCAGACTCAAACCGAATCCAAAATTAAAATAGTTGTTGAAATTTTCTCGCAGAGCATATCCTGCGATAAGGTTGATGTCAGGGTAGTTGTTTAAATCTGCCATTTTTAATTTTGCATTTTGTTTGAGAATCTCTTTGCTTTTTATTTTAATATCCGGGTTATCTACTAAAGATTTTTGGAGTTGTCCTAAATTCGGTTTTTCTCCCATTTTTATATTTATATCCAAATGCTCCACTTTAAAAGCAGCCAGATAGGAGAGTCTTGCATAGGCAGCATTGATCTTTTCACGTAAAACACTTTTTTGGATTTGCAAATCTGAGAGGGAGAGCTCTGCTTTCATAATACCCATATGCTGGTTCTCATCAATGCTTGTATAGGATTCGTAGAGATCAATATTTTGTTGTGTCAGTGTTACATACTCATCAATAATTTTATACAACTCCCTTAGTTTCCAAATAGTATAGGCTTCACTCTTTATCTGTGCAACAAGCTTTGTTTTTGCCGCATTGAGCTTTTCATGCAACAAAGCATCTTCAGCTTCTGCAATTTTTTTGTTGGTTTCACGTTTATTGTAAAAAGGAATTTTTTGTTTGAATGTCACGACAGATTGACTCATTGCCTGCGAAGAATTGAGTGTGTTTTTTGTGATGAGCAGCTGAGGGTTTTCAAATTGATCGGAGACTGCTATATTATATTTGTTTGCCTGAATCCTTTCATTGATAGCCTCGAGTGAGGGCTTTTTTGCCAAGGAGATGTCAATGATCTCACTCAGACTGATTGCCTGGAGCCCACTGCAGAGTAAAAAGATACCGAGTATCACTGTTTTCATAAATTATTCCTCTGTTTTTTTAGTTTTCAAAGTATAGCATGCTAATGTGTAGTGTTTGTGAGTTCCAAAGTTAATAAATTACGAAGTGCTACTAATTGTAAATGTTTATAAGCATTTACAAAGCTTGAAAAGTTATAATTGTAAATGATTATGAACACTTACACTAGGATTTTGAAATGCTGGCTAAATTAAAAAAATATCAACAAAGATTAGAAAAGTCTCAAAATATAGAGTACAAACGCTATTTATACAAAAAAATAGACTTTTCAGACAAAATGATAGCTATATTCGGTGCTCGTGGTGTTGGTAAAACTACACTACTTTTCCAATATCTTAAAGAATTACAATTCGCAAATAAAGAGGCACTCTATATATCTTTAGATTATCCATTTTTAAGTGGTGTGGACCTTATAGAGATAATCGCAGAGTTTGTAGAGAGTGGGGGAGAATATATTCTTCTTGATGAAATTCATAGATATGAAAACTTTAGTGCATATCTAAAATCAATATATGATCTCTTTGATATTAAGGTACTCTTTACCGGAAGTAGTGCTACTTCTATTTTAAATGCAAAAAGTGATTTAAGTCGAAGGGTAACGCTCTATCATTTAAAAGGTTTTTCTTTTAGAGAATACCTGGAAGTTAAATTTAATAGCTCTTTTGAGTTCTATAGTATAGAAAAACTGACTGCAGATCATATGGAGATTGCAAATAAACTCAAGACACAAAATATTGATATACTCATTGAATTCAAAGCATATCAAAAAACAGGGTACTATCCATTTTACTTTGATAAAAAGAGTTCATACTATCAAAACCTTCTCAATACAATTAATCTGACAATAGATATTGATTTAACTTCACTGGGATTAATAGAACAAAAATATACTTATAAATTAAAAAGACTTCTTGAGGTTGTGTGTGAATCAAAACCGTTTGAAGTAAACTATACTAAAATTGCTGCAGCAGCAGAAATTAGCAGAGTGAAGCTTTATGACTATATAAAGTATCTCAGTGATGGAGAGATGCTTCTACTTATAGATGAAAATGTTAAAGGTGTGAAGAAAATTTCTAAACCTGCAAAAATATATCTTAATAATACCAATTTACTTTTTGCATATTGCGAGAGTGCAGAAGATGGAACAATTAGAGAAACTTTTTTTGCAAATGCTCTATCAGGTATATATCAGTTAAATATAGCATCTGCCGGAGATTTTCTTGTTGATAACAAGTACCTGTTTGAGATTGGTGGAAAGGGTAAAAAGTTTGATCAGATCAAAAATATAGAAAAAAGCTTTGTGGTTGCAGATAACATACTCAAAGGTTCAAATAATAAAATACCTTTGTACCTGTTTGGATTTTTATATTAATGATGCTCAGGCACTTAATTTAGTTTTATTTGTACCAACAGTGGAGTCAAGTTGTACAAATTTTTACTTACTTTAGTTTATTGTTCTAACTTGTGTAGCGAAGCGGTGAGAAAGCCTTTTGTTGCTAAGATGTTGTTTTAATAAAAAAGGGAAAAAATGAAAGAAATAGAAGAATTACTGCAAAAGTACAACCACTTTAAACATGAACAACTCCGCTGTATACAGCAACTTCCGGATGCAACAGTTGTGACACTCGCAGTCTTAGACGATGAAGGCGAAGATGTCAACAGTGTTGATATTACATTTAAAGGGGTGAGTGCATCAAGAATCTTAGATAACAGTGTACTCTCTTTCATGGATATGGGCTTCGGTATTACACTTATAAAAGAAAAAGATTTGTATGGTTTTGCTTTGGGAAGCGGCAGTACCATGTTGCATGTACACAATGCACCGTTGTATATTGTGGCTTCTGAGATAAAAATAGAAGAGACTTAAAAATTAATAAGGTATAAACATAAATTAATAAACTTTGAAGTATAATTTCATCAAATAATTCAGGACTGCTTTTTTCTCATTTACAACAGCCCTCCATTAGAAATTTTCTCTGGAGTTGTTAAAAAAATGTTTCTCTTCGACACACTATCGCTTATTTTTATTGCACTTATTCTTTTAGGGGCAATTCCAAATCTTTTTTACTCTTTTGGATACCTTCCCCATATAAAAAGAAAAACACATTATCAAATTCACTATTTTGCTTTTATACTCTCAATGCTTGGTGTAGTTGTAGCAGGAAATGCACTTGTTTTTCTTTTCTTTTGGGAGTTGATGAGTTTGACAAGCTGGCAGCTTATCTTGACAAAAGTAGAAGATAAAGAGACGATAAAAGCGGCAAGATTTTACTTTTTTATGACACATTTCGGTTTTGTGTTTTTACTGCTGTTTTTTCTTATAGCGACAAACGGAAATTTAGATAGCAGCTTCGCAGATATGAAAAATATAGTTGCCTCATTTGCATACCCGACACTCCTCTTTTTTATGCTCGTTTTTGGTTTTTTAAGTAAGGCGGGAGCTGTGCCTTTTCATGTTTGGCTGCCGTATGCCCATCCTGCTGCGCCTTCTCCTGTCTCAGCTCTTATGAGTGGAGTGATGCTCAAAGTCGCTATTTACGGGTTTGCACGATTTTTATTTGATGTGCTTTATCCGTGGCCGCTGGAGTGGGGTATCGTTGTTTTGGTTATCGGTTCCATCTCCTCACTTGTGGGTGTTTTATATGCTTTGAGTGAGCATGATATAAAAGCACTTTTGGCAAATCATTCCATAGAAAATATAGGCATAATTCTTATAGGCTTTGGCATGGGGATGATATTTGACTCACTTGGATTCAAAACACTCAGCACTTTTGCTTTTATAGCGGCTCTTTTTCATGTCTTTAACCATATGAGCTTTAAATCACTGCTTTTTATGGGAGCGGGAAGTGTTCTGCATCAGACGCATACGAAAAATATAGAAAAATACGGTGGGCTGATTAAGTCGATGCCTGTTACGGCACTGACATTTTTGTTGGCATCTATCAGTATTTCGGCACTGCCGCCGAGTAACGGTTTTTTGAGTGAGTGGATGATTTTTCAATCCATGCTCGGTTCGTATAATATTGCGGACATGAGTTTAAAACTTGCCATTCCTTTTGCTGTTTTTGCACTTGCTATAACCGGCGGTTTGGCGATTGCCTGTTTCGTTAAAGCGTACGGCATAACATTTTTGGGACTGAATAGAAGCAAAAATGCCAAGCATGCACATGAGGTAAACTTCTTAATGAAATCAGGGATGATTTTAATGTCTCTTGTCGTTATTTCACTGATGCTTTTTACACCGTTTTATATTTTCTGGTTTGACAAAACGTTGGTGAGTCTGCATCATATTTCTGTTTATGCAAAAATGTTCCCGCACGGGTTTTGGAATATGCACTCCGTTGCCGTTCACGGTGGTGTTGTCTCACCGCTGATTTTACTGGCTTCTTTGGTTGGGGTAACACTGCTTTTACTCTTTGCCTACAAAGCTTTACATGTAAAGACAAGAGTGCATCGTACATGGGGTTGTGGTTATAAAACATCTGCCAAAACACAATACTCTGCAACAGGTTTTGCAGGACCGATTCGCCGGTTTTTTGACTGGCTTTATAAATCAAACGAACATTTTCATAAAGAAAATATCGGTGAGCATGAAACAAAGTTCAGTGATTCAAATTATGAAGTACATGTAAAGCCACTTTTTGAGACTTCTTTGTATGAAAGCAGTAAAAAGCTTACAAACCGTGTGAGTTACTGGGTCTATCGTCTGGCACATTTTGAGCAGACCCGTTATGCGGCTATGATATTTAACCTTATGCTTTTAGTGCTTTTTAGCTACAGAATCTTTTTACATGAATTTTCTTGGGCGACTTTTAGCTTAGAATTTATTGTGGTGATTATTTCTATAAAAGTTCTTATTATTGGAGATAAAAAATGATTATATATGTAACAACTATAGCAGTTTTGCTTCTGCTAGCACCGCTACTGCTCTCTTTTATAAAATCTTTAAAAATGGTGCTGCTTTTCAAGCGTCCGAGTTCACTGCTGCAGGGGTATAGAAACTTTTCAAAACTTATGAAAAAAGAGACGATTATTTCGCAGGAGACGAGTTCCATTACAACGTATGCACCTTTTTTGGTTCTTTCCCCGCTGCTTGTGACAATGTTTTTTTTACCGCCTGTCGTGCATGGAGCTTTTTATGTCAGTTTTGTAGATGCCTTTACGATTACAGGGCTTCTCTCACTTTCAACTTTTTTTCTTATGCTTTTAGGGCTTGACAGTGCCTCTGCCTTTGGCGGTATGGGAAGTTCGCGTGAGGCTTTTATATCTGCTTTGGTAGAGCCTGCTATGGTATTGACGGTTTTTAGTGTCTCGATGATGGCAGGAGATTTGGGTATAGGTCAAGCCGGTGTCAATCTAGCCGAGCATTTTCCAAAAGAACATATGGCAAGCTTTTTATTTGCCGGCATCAGTTTTTTTATCCTTCTTATCGCTGAAAACGGGCGTATTCCAGTGGACAATCCTGAAACACACTTGGAACTGACAATGGTGCATGAAGCGATGATACTTGATTTAAGCGGTGTTTATCTGGCAATTATCGAGACGGCGGCTTCTGTGAAGTTTGTGATTTTTGCATCGCTTTTTGTCTCTTTGTTTATTCCTTTGGGCTTACAATACTCAGCACCTGTTGCAATACTCATTTTTATAGCAAAACTTTTTGGGGTGGCTGTAGCTGTAGCACTTTTAGAGGTCAATACCGCCAAACTGAGACTTTTTAAAGTGCCTAACTTGCTTGGTATTTCCATCGTTTTTGCATTTTTATCATTAATAACATTTTATGTCTTGGGAGCGTAGCAAATGGTTGATTTTTTTATAGGTCTGTTTTTGGCTTCGCTTATAACGGCTCTTTTTACAACAAGATTGTACCGATTGCTCATGTGGTACTCGTTTAATTCCTTTACTTTGGGTGTTTTGGCACTGCTTATCGGTATGAAACTGCAGGATAATGCGATGCTCATAACGGGTATTGCGACCATTCTTATAAAAGCCGTTGGTATTCCTTACTTTTTAAAGAGTTTTTCACAAAAGTTTCATTTTGTACGACAAATTACACCGGAAATAAAAGTACAGTATGCCATTATGCTCATTCCTGCGATTTTGGTTTTTACATTTTATCTGGCAGAGCCTATTACAAATATGATAGCAAATAACTCTAATTATGTGGCGATTAGCATTTCATCTTTGTTTTTATCACTGCTGCTGATGATGGAACATAAAAATGTTGCACCTAAAATCATCGGTTTTTTGAGTATGGAAAATTCACTCTTTTTACTCGGAATTACGGCAACAGACGGAATGCCGATGCTTGTTGAACTGGGAATATTTTTTGATCTTTTGATGGCTATTATTGTCATAAATCTTTTGTTTCACCGTGAGGAGATGAAAAATGCTTGAGCTACTTTTTCTTCCTGCTCTGATAATATTCGGACTCTCTTTTATAAAAAGCAGGAAAACACATAAACCGCTTGCGTTTATCTCTTTTTTCATCCTGATTCCTACAGCAGAACTGTTGCGATTGCCAAAACCGTTTCATCTGCTTGGAGACTATCTTGTTGTGGATGATTTGAATGCCTATGTTCTTTTTGTTTCAAGTATCGTCGGCATTGGTGTCGCCCTGGCTTTGATGACTTTGGATAAACATGTGGAAGTCTCAAAAAATGCTTACAGAAGATTTTACAGATTTTTTGCCATATTTTGGGTGGGACTTATTTTTTCTATTCTTTCAAATCATATGGGTATTTACTGGATTGGGCTAGAACTCGCTACGCTCTCAACCGTGTATATGATTAAAACAAACCACTCCAATGCAGCCCATAAAGAGGCATGGAATTATATGATAGTCGGTGCTATTGCCATCTCTCTCATCCTTTTTGGCATTATTTTGATTTATGCAAGTGCAAAGCCGATTTTGGGCGAAGATGCTATGAACTTCAATCTGCTTTTGGCACATGCAAAAGAGATAAAATCTCCCTTTCTTTTTGAGATAGGCTTTGCGGTTGTGAGCGTGGGTATGTTTGTGAAGATGGGCTTTTTCCCTATGAATCTGTGGCTTGCAAATATTGAAAGAGCTTCTTTTTACCCTGTCGCAGCACTTTTTAGCGGTATTTTAGAATCAGCCGTCATTATAGGCTTTTTTCGCTTTAGTAAAATTGCGATGGAAGTCAATTATGACCATCTTTTTACTTTTGTATTTATTTATACGGTTCTGACTATTTTTATAGTCAGTTTTTTGATTTTTCGCACAAAAGATTTTATGCGTCTCTTCAGTCTCAGCGGTGTGGAGCATATGGCATTAATCGCACTCTTTTGGGTCAGTGGCGGAACATTTGCCGCACTGCTTCATTTTGGTGCGCATGCTTTTTTAAAACCGGCACTTTTTCTCTCAACAGGTGTGCTTGAATCAAACGGAAAGTACAGAATTGCAGGAGCCTTGAGGGGCTATAAGGGGAAGAAAGGAACACTTTTTTGGTTTTTGGTGTCCCTTTTTTTACTTGCAGTTATCTCTCTTCCTCCAAGTCCGATGTTTTTTAGTGAAATTTACGGCTTTGGGGCGATGATAAATGTGGCAAAGCACGGATATCACCTTTTGGCTATGATGGCTGCAATTTTAATTTTACTGATTTTACTCTCTATTATATTCTATAAGTTTATTGAGGTTTATCAGTCTATGAAATATGAGGGGGAAGTACACAGTAAAAAAGTCTATGCGAGTGAACTTTTTTCACTTGTGATTTTTGCTTTTGCGCTTATAGCGTTAATAATGCCTCCGGTAATGAACTATCTTAAGGGAATATTATGAGATTTATTGCAAGATATGCCAAAGACAAAGGCAGAGTATTTGAAATAATAACGGTGTATGATACAAAGGTTGAAAAAGAGCAGGTGCATAAAGAAAACCCCGTGATTACTACACTTTCACATGAACATCTTGCCGCCCTGTGGTTCGAGCGAAAAATGCAAGACGACTTCGGTATTATCATCCAAAATGCTTTTGACAAACGTCCTTTGGTACATCAGGAACAATTCCCAAAAAATCTCCATCCAATGTGCAAAGATTTTTATGCAAAAGAACTTGAACAGAGTGAATTTCAGCCTTATGATTACGAAGTCATTAACGGTGACGGGGTTTTTCAAGTGAGTGTCGGACCTATTCATGCCGGTATTATAGAACCGGGACATTTTCATTTTTCTCAAGCGGGAGAGAAGATGCTCCATCTTGAAGTGCGTCATTTTTACAAATACCGTGCTGTTGAGAAGATGTTAGAGGGAAAAACACTCCAAGAAGCAAAACCGATAATCGAGCGGATAAGCGGTAATGAAAGTATTGCCTATCAAATTTGTTACAGAGATATTTTACTGCAGGCTTCACAGCAGGAACTGCCGCAAGCCTTGCAAAAACGCCATGCTTTTTTGCTGGAATTGGAGAGAATTATTCATCATTTGACTGATTTGGGTTTTATACCAAATGATGCGGGATTTGGTGCGGCATTGGCACTTGGTTCAAAGCTTGCAGAAGATGCAAGACGAAAAATGAAAGAACTTACGGGGCATCGTTTTGGCTTTGGAGCGATTGATTTGCAAAACAAGTTTGTTGATACGGCTTCTTTGCATGAGTGGTTAGATGCGATGTTAGAGAGCATCACATATTTTGAAGATTGGATTACGGATATACCTTCACTCTGGGACAGGCTTGATACAACAGGTCACCTTCCTTTAAAAAAAGCCGTGAAATATGACAGTGTGGGCGTCGTAGCACGTGCATCGGGTTTGGCAATAGACAGACGACTAAACAGTTTTTATCTCAAACACGGTTTTGAGCTTGAGAGTGAATTAAGCGGGGATGTGGCTGCACGTTTTAAAGTCAGGATTGCGGAAGTGAAAAATTCGCTGAAGATGATGCATGAATTTCTTGAAGCGGATGAGAGCAGTCTCAAAGTGGGAAGTGTAGCAGACGGAGAATATATGAGTTTTGCGGAGAGTTCCATTGGTGAGTTGTTTATGGCTATAGATATAAAAGAGGGTGTCATTGAACGCTTTTTTGCAAGGGATGCAAGTTTTATGAACTGGCAGGTCTTACATGTAATGATGCGTCGTGACATCATTGCAGATTTTCCGCTCATCAATAAAAGCTGTGATTTAAGTTATGCAGGAAATGATTTATGATGAAATTTTGGAATAAGCGTATAAAACTTGGAGTATTGACAGAGAACCTAGAACTGGAAGATGAGATAAAGTCTATACAAAAAGAGATAAAAGATAAAGTCAAGAAAAAATTTGCAGGCAGTCTGGCTATCAGAATGGTCGACAGCGGAAGCTGCAATGCCTGTGAAGCGGAATGTAATGCACTCTCAAATCCTTATTATGATTTGGAACGTTTGGGCATTTATTTTGTTGCGAGTCCACGTCATGCGGATGTGATGTTGCTGAGCGGACTGATGACATTTAATATGCAACCACATGTCTTAGAAGCGTATGAACAGATACCTGAGCCTAAATGGGTCATAACACTCGGAGATTGCCCTGTAATGGCGGCACCATTTGAGCAAACTTTTGCTATAAATGCACCTGCAGACAAGCACCTCAAAATCACACATCACATAGCAGGATGCCCGCCGAGTCCGTTAGAAATCATGCAAGGGCTGTTAGAATTTTTAAGAAAAATATAGATTAATTTTTTTTGTTAACACAAATTTCAGTTCTTTTGCTATAAGCTATTTGTATGAAGAACTCAAAAAATAAATTTTTTATGATTGGGATTGTTATCTTGCTTGTATGGGTTTTCATAGAAGCATACTTCTATACTATAGCTGTAGAGGCACAAAAAAACTATACAGAAAATTTGCTCAAAGATGCACAGGAACATTATGAGGAGATTAGCAATATCCGTAATCTTCCTGCGGATATTGGAGCTTTTTATATCAAAAAAGGTGAGAAGTTCGTAAAAATTGACCCTGATTTTCTTGTGCGGACACTCTTAAAAAAATATCAAAAAAACGATGCTTATTATACAGTAACTACAAATACTAAAAAGCCGTCTGATGGCTATACATACAGCTTGGATAATACAACAAAAAGACTGCACTATTTTTACAAAGACATTGCCATTGATATGGATGCCTCTTTTTATGTAAACAAGATACAGAGTGTCTGGGTGAAATTTCTTGCTGTAAGTGGGCTGTTTAGTATCTTTACCTTTGCGCTTCTTTTTCTTATTCGTTTTTTGGCAAAAAAGAGCATCAGTTATCAACATTTAAGCAATACACTTGAATTAAAGGTACAAGAGCAGACAAAACAATTTGAAAAGGAACATCTGCAAAAAGAGATCTATCTTGAAACACTTTTTGAGAAGAGTCCAAATATCATTATTTTGACAACAGGAAAAAAGATTATTCGGGCAAACGAGGCATTTTTTAAATTTTTTAAAGAGTATGCTTCTTTGGAAGAATTCAGTGCAGAACATGAGTGTATTTGTGACTTTTTTTGTGCCTCATGTTATGAAGATACTATCGAGAGTACAAAGATGCAATGGGTAGAAGATGTATTACGTACGAAAGAACCGATGATAAAAATCTGTTATGGAGGAAAAGAACACTACTTTTCTGTATATGCCAAAGAGATATATGAAGACAATACCATGCATATGATGGTTACTTTAAATGATATAACGGAGATGTATACCATTCGCCATAAGTTTGAAGATCTTTCTATGCAGGATGCTCTGACAGACATCTATAACAGACGCTATTTTAATGTTATGTTTCCACAGGAACTCAACAGAGCAAAAAGAACGCATGAGAGTTTTTGCTTTGCCATTATGGATGTAGATAATTTCAAACTCTATAATGACAACTACGGGCACGATGCTGGAGATGAAGCACTGCAAAAAATTACGGCAAAAATTACAGAATTAACCCAGCGTTCCAATGAGTTTTTCTTCCGCTTGGGCGGAGAAGAGTTTGGTTTTATATGCAGTGCTTACACAAAAGAAGAGACATTTGCGCATTTGCAGAATATATGCAAAGAAGTGCAAAATCTTAAAATTGAACATTTGTATAATGAAAATTATGGAGTTCTTACTATCTCTATAGGTGTATGTTATCTTGAAGATGCAATTTTGGGAGAGGTAAAACAGATTTATAAAAGTGCCGACAATGCACTTTACAGGGCAAAAGAGACAGGAAGAAACAAAGTTGTTTTAGTTGAGAACTGTTGAGAGTGCTTTTTTTGTCAAAGAGGAAACCGGTGCTTTATTGAATGCATCCAAATCTACCCAAACTGCTTCATCGCAAGCATGCAGTCTATACAGCTTTACATGTAAACGATACTTTGTATAGGAGTGTTTGAAACTTCCTAAAAAATCCTCTTCTATCGGGTCAACAACAGGAAGAGAGAGCATGTTTTTGTACATGTTTCCTGTGGAAGGAATGAGCGCAATTTTGTCATTTTTTATGCAAATACCGTGAAAAAGTTCCAAAGATTCATAAACCGTTTTTTTCTTTTGTGTGTAGAGCTCGGCTTCTTCTTTTCCTTGGCAGTCTCTTTGCAGGGGGCACAGACCGCATTTTGGATTTTTTGGCAGACAGACGAGTGAACCAAGGTCCATGAGTGCAAGATTATGGCTTCTTGGCTGTTTATGATTTAGAAGTGTTTGTGCATATTCCCAGAGCACTTTATCCTTTACATGTAAAAGGGCAAAATATCTTTTTATCACTCTTGCTATATTGGTATCAACTACCGGAAGATTTTGTTTGTATCCAAAACTGCAAATTGCACTTGCCGTGTATTGTCCGATTCCAGGGAGTGTGAGCAGTTCTTTCATTTCTGTTGGCAGAGATGTTTGACACAGCTGTGCTGTTTTATGAAGATTCCTTGCACGCGAATAATACCCTAAACCGCTCCATGCAGCCAAAACGCTCTCAAGCGGTGCATTTGCAAGTGTTTCGAGTGTGGGAAACTGTTTTAAAAACTGCGGATAATACTCATCTCTGACTCTGTTTACCTGTGTTTGCTGCAGCATAATTTCGCTGAGGTATATATGGTATATATCCTCTGTATTACGCCAGGGCAGTTCATGTCTGCCATGTTTGTCGTACCAAAGAAGCAGTTCTTTTTGTGCATGCCTTATCTTTTTTATAACAACTGCTCCTTGAGAAATTCGCTGTAATGTCCCTCCTGTTCCTCCAGCTCTTTATGTGTGCCTCGTTGGACTATTTCGCCCTCATTGAGTACATATATCATATCTGCATTTTTTACGGTGCTGAGGCGGTGGGCTATGGTGATGACTGTTTTGTCTTTTAGCAGAGGCGTAAGTGCTTTAAAAAGTTTTGCTTCAGTATGTACATCAAGTGCCGAGGTGGATTCATCAAATATGACGACACTCGGGTTAGCAATGATCATTCTTGCAATGCTCAGCCTTTGTCTCTGCCCGCCTGAGAGTCTGATACCGTGATGTCCGACTATGGTCTCAAGCCCGCTTGGCATACTTTTGAGCATATCTTGCAGTTGTGCGATTTCAAGGGCTTTGTAAATTGCATCATCACTGACATCTTCATGCCCCATTGTAATGTTAAATCGCAGTGAAGCATTAAAAAGTATAGGCATTTGCAGGACTAAGAAGATTTTCTGACGTACGGAGTGCTTGTCGAGTTCTTTTGTTGGTATATTGTTGTATCTGAGTTCGCCGGATGTTTTTTCATAAAAACCTGCAATAATTTGCGCAAGCGTTGTTTTGCCACTTCCGCTTGCTCCGATAAGCGCTATTTTTGAGCCGTATGCTACATCAAAAGTAATCTCTTTGAGAATCAGCTTGTCACTTGTGGCATAAGAAAAACATAGATTTTTCAAAGCAATATCAACGCTCTTTGCTGTGAGCTTTTTTTCTCCGCCTGTTTCTGTTTTAAGTGCTAAAACTTTATTTATTCTCTCCAGTGCGGCTTTGGCGGAAGCGTAACTGTACTGCATAGAGAGAATGTCCTGCACAGGTGTCATAATAAACCAGATATAACCAAACATGGCAAACATCATACCGATACTCAAGTCACTGTAAGCCACAAGCAGGAGACCTGAAGCCCGTATAAGCTCAAAAACACTCAAAAATATTGTATAAGAGAGTTTCTCAAAGGCAACACTTTTAAAGCTGAACTCATTGGATGTGTCTTGAATTTTTTTTGCCTGTCTGATGGCTTTAGAAAAAAAATGCTCCTCTTTGTTACTGGCTTTTATCTGCCCAAACAGCTCCAATGTTTCGCCGACATTTTCCTGAAATTCGGCAATAGCCTGATTCTCTTCTTTTTTGAGTTCTCCGACTCTTGCAGACATTTTTTTGCTGACAAACATGATGAGCGGTTGTACAAATAGTATGAGTATCCCTAAAACAGGGTTGATGATTATCATCACAACCCCGACAGCAATGAGTGTCAAGACAGAGGCAACAAAACGTGAGGCACTGCTCATTATAAAAGCATCAAGGGTGTTTACATCGGTGATAAGATTGGCTGTAACTGCACCGCTTCCAAGTGTTTCATAGGCATTCATCGAGGTATTTTGCAGATGGTTTAAGAGGCGTGAGCGCACCATAAAGGTGACATATTTTGAAATTTCGGTAAATATTTTTGTGCTTATGACGCCTAAAAAATAGTATAAAAAACGTAAAAATATAACAGAAAAAGCAACAAGTGCAATGTAATAAAAAGCAGAACCGCTGCCAAAAAGTCTGTCGATGGCAGGAACGATGTACTCCGGCTTGTGCAAAAGCACTTCATCAACCATGACAGGGAGCATCAGAGGTATAGGAACACTGACAATAATTGCCAAAAGAGTAATAAACTGCCCCTTTATCAGTGCAGATTTTTTATGCCAGGCAAGAGTAAAAATAGATTTTATGGTTATAGGTTTGTGAATCATAATGCAATTATA
>JALSKR010000173.1 GCA_026988735.1 Sulfurimonas sp. | reverse complement strand
TCAATGCCATAGGCGAAGCAAAACATGCCGATGTAGCTATAGCCTACGGAAAAGGAAAAGGACTTGTCATGGTCAAAGGCGAAGTGGTTGCCAATCTTGATGAAGCTGAACTCGTTGATAGATTTGTACTTGAAGTGGAAGATATGGCTGAAAAATCATAAATTTTTGATGAAAATTATGCTAAAATATACTTAATACACAAAGGATGTTGCGTTATGAAAAAAGAGTATATTCTAGACTTTTTAAAAAACAACAAACAACTTTTAAAAGAAAAATATCATGTTACCAAAATTGGACTGTTTGGAAGTTATGCACGTGATGAAGCAAAAGAAGAGAGTGATATTGATATTTTAGTTGAAATGCCTTCCTCATTTGATAATTTTTTTGATTTAAAATACTATCTCGAAGATGCTTTTGATAAAAAAGTAGATCTTGGAAAAATAAAAAATTTAAGACTACTTGTAAAAAAATATGTTGATCAAGAAATAATTTATGTCTAGAGATTTTAGACTATACATTGTTGACATCTTTATAGCAATAAATAAAATCAACAGATACACTCATGAGATTACAGATGCCCAATCTCTACGATGGAACGAAATACTTTGGGACGCTACAATTCGAGAGTTAGAAATTATCGGTGAATCAACTCGTGTTCTAATAGAGTCAGATTTTTTAAATAATAAAAAATATAGAAAAATTGTTGATTTTCGCAATATCATTGCCCATGGATATTTTGGACTTGACGAAGATGAAGTTTTTTATGTTGTTACAAACAAGCTTCTTCCATTTGAAACAGAACTGATACAATTAATTTTACAAAACAATCTTGACATAAAAGAAGCTATTCTTCTTGCTATGCAAGAAAACGAAAAAATAAAGTCTCTAACAGACTACCTAGAAAATCTACAAAAAGAGTTAAAGTATGCAAGATAACCTTTACAACCTCGCTTTTGAACGCAGTGTTTTAAGTTCTATCATTTTTGAACCAAGTCAGTTTGATGAGCTGAGTGTTATACTCAAAAAAGATGATTTTTATCTGCCTGCACATCAGGATATATTTCAGGCTATGCTAACACTTCTGCAAAAAGATCAGCCTATTGATGAGGAGTTCATCAAAAAAGAGCTTATCAAAGCCAAAAAATTTGATGAGCAGGTTTTACTTGAAATACTCTCAGCAAACCCTATTTCAAACACAAAAGCCTATGTCGATGAGATCAAAGACAAATCACTCAAACGCCATCTGCTGACACTCACAACAGAGATAAAACGCGTAACAGTCGAAGAAGAACTCCCCTCAGCAGAAGTTGTCGACATTGTAGAGAAAAAGCTCTATGAAATCACACAGGACAACCAGACAAGTGACTTCAAAGACTCTCCAAAAATGACCTTTGACACGATGGAGTACATCAAAGAGATGAAGGCGCGAGGGAATTCTGTACTTGTCGGTGTGGACACAGGGTTTAAAGAACTCAATAAAATGACAACCGGTTTTGGTAAGGGAGATTTGGTCATTATCGCCGCGAGGCCAGCAATGGGGAAAACTTCTTTTATACTCAATACCGTAAATTCTTTGATACTTCAGGGAAAAGGTGTGGCTTTTTTCTCTCTTGAAATGCCGGCTGAGCAGTTGATGTTGCGTCTGCTCTCTATTCAAACATCCATACCGTTGCAAAAACTCCGTGTGGGTGATATGAATGATGATCAGTGGTCAAACCTCAACGGAGCCATTGACAGAATGAACTCCGCTAAACTCTTTGTGGATGATCAGGGAAGCATCAATATCAATCAACTCAGAAGCAAACTGCGAAAACTCAAAAACCAGCATCCGGAGATTGAAATTGCGGTCATTGATTATCTCCAGATTATGCAGGGTATCGGCAATCAGGACAGACACCTGCAGGTCTCTGAAATTTCTCGTGGACTCAAAATGCTTGCCCGTGAGCTTGAAATGCCCATTGTAGCACTCTCAC
>JALSKR010000172.1 GCA_026988735.1 Sulfurimonas sp. | reverse complement strand
CACGGGCAAGTGATGTTCATATCGAACCTACAGAAAAAAACTGTGTGGTTCGGGGACGTGTGGACGGAAAACTCACAGAAATGTTTATTTTCGAAAAAGACATCTATCCGCCTCTGGCATCAAGGCTTAAACTGCTTGCAAATTTGGATATCGCTGAAAAAAGAAAACCGCAGGATGGCCGCTTTTCAACTTCTGTAGGTGCAAAAGAGTATGATTTTCGTATATCAACACTGCCTATTCTTTACGGCGAATCAATTGTTATGCGTGTTTTGGACAAACAAAAAGCGCTTGTAAAACTGGAAGATGCCGGAATGGATTCTGTAAGTTATCAAAAACTACTCAAGGGTCTTAAAACTCCTTATGGAATTATTTTGGTAACCGGGCCTACTGGAAGCGGTAAAACAACTACTTTATATGGCGCTTTGAATGAGCTTAGAAATGTTGAAGACAAAGTTATTACTGTTGAAGATCCTGTAGAGTACAGGATGAACCTTATTCAGCAGGTGCAGGTAAATGCAAAAGTAGGTTTGAGTTTTGCTGATGCACTCAGGTCAATTTTAAGACAAGATCCGGATAAAATTATGATTGGTGAAATTCGAGACCAGGAGACCCTTGAAATTGCCATTAAAGCAGCACTTACCGGACATATGGTTATATCTACACTGCATACAAATGATGCAATCAGTGCAATACCGCGAATGGCAGATATGGGAATAGAACACTACCTCATCAGTGGTGCACTTGTAGCCATTCAGGCACAAAGACTTGTACGAAAGATATGCAGACACTGTAAAGCAGAAGATACACTTTCAGCATCTGTTTTAGAAGAAATAGACGGGGTTGTACCCGAAGGGACAATCTTTTACAAAGGCAGAGGATGCAAAGAGTGTTCCGACACTGGTTATATGGGAAGAGAAATGATTTGTGAAGTTCTTAATATTTCAGAAGAACTCTCCTCTTTAATTGCAAAAGGTGCTTCTAAGGAACAGATGCTTGAACAGGCAAAAAAAGAAGGGTTTGTCGGACTCTTTCAAAATGGCATTCAAAAAGCAATTGACGGCATAACCAGTATAGAAGAGATATTAAAGGTAGCCAAGGGATGAAGTATTTTATAGCAACTGTTTTGACAAAAGGAAAAAAAGAAGAGATTGGGCTCTATGCAGAAAACAAAAAAGAAGCAAACAGTTATGCAAAACTGAAATTTTCCGGCATCATCATCAAGGTTACAGAAGCCCAGGAGCCTCTTGAAGTACAACTTAAAAGATTTAAAACAAATTTTTTATCAAATATAAAAAAAAGAAAAATAAAACCCGATGCCCTTATTGCTGCCATTCGACAATTGGCTGTTATGACAAATGCCGGTATTTCCATCCATGACTCCCTGACAGAGATAGCAAATGCAACAACAGACGAAGCACTCAAAAGTGTTTTTTCAAAAATTGCAGAAGATATCAATGCAGGGCACTCTATTTCATCCGCAATGCAAAACTTTCGTTATGAACTTGGCAATTTGACTATTGCCATGGTTGAACTCGGAGAAAAAACAGGTAATCTCGATGAAGCCTTATACTCTTTGGCAAATATGCTTGAAGAGATACGGGCCAATGTCGTTAAATTTAAAAAAGCGATGGCGTATCCGAGAAATGTCATGATTGCCATGGCTATAGCATTTACAGTTTTAATATCCTACGTTGTCCCCCAGTTTAAAGCTATATTTGAGGAACTTCATGCCGAACTGCCTCTGCCGACAGTTATTCTTTTAAAACTTGAATATATTTTCAATAACTTCGGTCCCTATGTTTTAGCCGGATTAGCTGTAGCATTTTTAGTGTTCAAATATCTCATCAACAATTATGAACATATACGGTACGGTTGGCATAAATTTTTACTGAGGGTTTATTTAATAAAAAATATTATTAAATTTGCAACCTTAAGCAGATTTACCCTTGTATTTTCCGAACTTATTCGTGCCGGTATTCCTATAGCTGAAGCTC
>JALSKR010000171.1 GCA_026988735.1 Sulfurimonas sp. | reverse complement strand
AACTCTTTTGTGTTTCCTGAAGGATCATTTTCAATAGCAATCAAATCCGGAATACCACCACCGCGAACAAATTCAGAACGTACAGTATGCCCCGGAGCTTTTGGTGCAATCATAGTAACATTGATGTCTGCCGCAGGAATAATACTCTTGTAGTGAATGTTAAAACCATGACCAAAGGCAATAGTGTCGCCCGCTTTTAAGTTTGGCTCAATCTCTTCTTTATAAATTCTTGCCTGATCTTCATCCGGAAGAAGAATCATAATAACGTCTGCTTTTGCAGTTGCTTCTGCAACTGTTAAAACTTCAAAACCTTTTGCTTCAGCTTTTGCCCAGCTAGCGCCGCCTTTACGAAGACCAACAACAACATCTACACCGCTGTCTCTCAGGTTTTCAGCGTGAGCGTGCCCTTGAGAACCAAATCCTATCATTGCAACTTTTTTGCTTCTGATTATATTAATATCACAATCTTTATCATAGTAAACATTTAATGCCATTACATTTCCTTGAGCTTCATGGGGTTATCCCTTGAAAAATTTGTCGCATTATACTCTATTTATAGTAAAAATTTTATTATACCAAGCATATAACTTCCGTTAAACTATCTGAGTTAACCTCATACTCTGTATAATATGAAAAAAAATTGGAGAAACGATGAAAAAATTTAACCTTTTTAATGAAATTATTACAGTCGATAAATCGGAATTGCTTCAAGCAATAAACTCTACTAAAGAATACGGTATAGACATTAACGGCACAATTAAATATGCACCTTTTGATGCAAAAGAGATCCTGATATATCAAGCAAAGCACACACCACAACCTGCAAACGCTCTCATAAAAACACAAACACCGACACTGGCAGAAATCTTTGGAAGAAATTATCAAATAATAGAAAATAAAAACAAAGTTCTCATAAAAGCATTCTCAAATTGGCAAGAGTTAATCAAAGTAAATACACCCCGCGCTTCCTATGATGATACCACAGGTGATGGTGTTGACAAATTCGCCAATGAGGAGCTCGAAGAAATAGGCTGGAATGCAACAGAGTTTGACATCAACTATAGAACGCTTGTTGATGTACTTGAAGACAAATGTGAGGGAACACTGCTTTGTATAGAACAGGATGACCCTTACAAGTTTAGCGGACTCGGTTTTTTAGATGATGATACCCATGCAAAAGAGATCCTTTTTTCCTACTGTCAAAATGAAATCAAAAAGATAATGAGAGAAGATCCTCTGTATGCAAAAGACAAACTCACTGACGATGAAAAAGAAGCAGCTGAGTTTTTCCAATGTCTTTAAACAAACAAAAGATTACTATTGAGTATAAATACAGAGGGTCAATAGAATTCCCCGATACTCCTGAAGCAAAAGATATTTTTTTTAAAACAAAACAGGCCTATGCAAATCATGAAAAGATGAGCATAAACCTTCTGTTTTCCGCTGCAAAGCTGGCAAAATTAAAAAAGTATCAAAAAGGTGGCGCAGAAAAAGAGTTACTGAACTTGGATTTTTATATAAACCTGGGTGAAATTCTGGGGTTTCCCACAAATGATGCCCAACAGTTAAAAAAACGTATTCAAATTATCAACGATACGGCACATTCGAGTTTCAATATTACAAAAAGGCTCAAACTTATCAACAAAAAGCAAAAATCACAGGCCAAACAAAGTTATCTTTTTTGGGATATAGAAAACTTTTCAAGTATTTCCTCGATTTTCAATGATATAATCGAGCCTTACAAAATTTCTGATACCAATATTTTTTTAGCAGCGAATCCTGATTCCCTCTATCTTAAAAGAGCAGAATGGGAGGCAAATTTATATGATTACGGCAAAACACTCAACTCGTTTAATTTTATAAAGTGTGATCATGGAAAAAATGTGGCAGATGATGTTTTGCTGCAAAATTTTCAAGATGCCGGATTGAAAAATACAAATGTCTTTATTTTGACTTTTGACAGAGAATTAAAAGAACGTTTCAGCGAAATAGCCCATCCAAGCAATAATCTTTTTATAAT
>JALSKR010000170.1 GCA_026988735.1 Sulfurimonas sp. | reverse complement strand
TGTGTTTCACCGGCTGAAAGTGCAGTTGTACCTAAAATAGCAGCTGATGCAGCCATAGAAGTTTTAAGAAATTCTCTTCTTTTCATATTTTTCCTTATAATTGTTATTTTGGTTTGGATTATATCGACAAATATTTAAAATGACTTAAAAGAGCTTTTTTTCGAATCTTTTTAAAAGATTTTCAAGCTCTGTCTGTGATGTTATATAATCCGACTTTATCGTTTCTATTTCTTGAATCACACTGTTTAATTGAGAAAATATTTTTGGAAAATTTGCTGTTGTTTTTTCAAGTTCCTGCATATTCTTCACTGACAAAACAATCTGTTTTATTATCATTTCACTTTGATTCTTCACATTTAACAGTTTTGTTTCACTCTCACTTAAAGTAGTGTCTATACTGCCGGCATGGGATTTCAAAAGCAGTATTTCATTTTCAAAAGCTTTTATCAAAGCAGACAGTTTATTTGAAGTTTGTAAAACAATATCTTGCTCTTCAACTCTCTGTATATCTAGTTGTGTATGTATGATGTTCTCAAGTTCCGCCAATTTCATTTCACTAAATACAGCTTCCATACTCTCAAATTTTTCATACAATATTCTAATCTCTTCTTGAAATTTTCTACGATATTCTTCTTGCAGTTTCATAAGCTGTGACTGTTGTGTTTGATGAAAAATATTCATAATTACATATAAGATTAAAGCAAAAAGAAGAGGAAAAAGAGATTCTTTGACAAGAAGTAAAATATCTGTATATTGTGTATGTAAAATAAAGTGGACAAGTGTAGCAATCACTCCAATAGCAAGAACAAGAGGAGCATAGTTAATTTTGTCCGGACGTTTCAAAATTGCTATTTGTCGTAAAAATAAAATGCCCATGACAATAAAAGCTATCAGTAAATCATTATGAAACATTTTGACATCCCTCCTCAATCGAGTTAGGATTTATTGTATCATAATTTATTGTAAAACGATATCTACTATTTCCTTCGGATCTTTTACCACAACAGTATGTGTTCCATGAGCTGAAAATCCCCATGCTGCAAAAATCGCTTCGATGCCGGCATTATATGCACTTTTTATATCTTTTGAATTATCTCCAACCATCCATGCTTTATCTTTTTTTGCATCATAACTGTAAAAATTCAGAATCTTATGTATCATATCGGGGTGTGGTTTTGATGCCTGTACTTTATCTGCACCGATTATCAAATCAAACAAATCGGCTACATGTAAATGTTCAAGCATAGTCATAGCAAACTGTGTCGGTGCATTTGTAGCAACAGAAAGTTTCACTCCCTTTACATGTAACGCTTTGAGCATCTCCTGGACACCGTCATAAAGATAAGGATGTTCTATACACTGTTCTTTATAATGTTTTTCAAAGAGAATTCTGTCTTTTTCTTCATATATTTCAGTATTGTAAAAAAGTTTAGGCAGGTTTCTTACCTCTTTGTTGATGGCATCCACTATAAATTCTTCGCTCAGTGGCGGCAGGTTATGATTTGTTTTTCTTACATAGTTGACTGATATCGTTATATCTTTTTTTGAATCAATCAGTGTCCCGTCCATATCAAATATAACTATTTTTTTCATGCCTTCATCTTTTTATAAATTTCTACAAGTGCTTCAACAAACAAATCACTCTCATTTGGACATTTACAGACTCTGTACTCTTTGAAGCCCAAATCCTGTGCTATTTCTCTGTACTCCACATCCAGTTCATAATCTGTTTCCGAATTGTCTATCGTAAACGCTATGGGAAAAATGACAACACCCCTGTTTCTTACGGTTTTGAGTTTCTCTTCAAGTGAAGGTTTGAGCCACTCCATACGCCCTACTTTGGACTGGTATGCCAAATGAACATCATGAAATGCCATACCTTCTTTTTGCATCATCTCTTTCAAAATTTCCACATGACGGTTGACATGTTTTTCATACACATCACCGGCATCTACAATTTTTTTCGGCAGTCCGTGTGCTGAAAATATAATGTCAAAATCACGATACTCATTTTCTCCTACCGTCT
>JALSKR010000169.1 GCA_026988735.1 Sulfurimonas sp. | reverse complement strand
TTTTCATATACTAGTCCTCTTTGGCTAAAAGAGAGATTAACAGGAGCAAAGATGCAGCAAAATCTTATAGAAATACCAAATTATAAAACCGTAAATCTCAAACATATCGTTTTGGATTACAACGGTACTGTCGCAAAAGACGGTATTTTAAAAGAGGAGGTAAAAAAACTCCTGCCGCTTTTAGCACAAACATACACCTTACATGTAATCACAGCAGATACATTCGGCAGTGTACAAAAGGAGTTGCAGGGTTTTGACGTACATGTAAAGGTTCTGCAGAGTCAAAACCATACTTTGGAAAAAGAGGCATATGTTATTGAGTTAAACGAGTATCAGTGCGCAGCTGTCGGCAACGGCAACAATGATGAAAAAATGCTCCAAATTGCAGAAATAGGCATCTGTCTGATGGGTGATGAAGGGTGCAGTACAAAAAGCCTGCTTGCTTCAGACATTACATGTAAGTCTATAGTAGAAGCGCTTGAACTTTTTGTCTATCCTAAAAGACTGATTGCCACACTCAGAGTATAAACTCTGTCACTTCTTCAAAAGGCAGTCTTATCTGTTCTGGCTGAGGGTTGAGTCTGTACCCAAAAGGAAGCACCATTGCCACCTGGAATTTGGCTGTGTCAAGTGAGAGTATCTCTTCGACTTTTTCTTTTTCAAACCCCTCTATAGGACAGGAATCTATCCCTATGTAGGCAGCACCGGTCATCATGTTTGCAGCAGCTATATAGGTCTGTCTTGCACTCCAGCAGTAGATGTTTTCATCATTGCTGAGTGTTTTTTGCAAATGTTTTGCATACAGATCCATATACATGTTTAATGATTCTTGTGGCATATCTCGCCTTGCAAATCTTTTTTTGACTTCCCCTGATTCAGGTTTGAGACTCTCAATTCCGGCAAGAATAACAACAAGATGGGAACAGGAAGTGATTTGCACCTGATCCCAGCAGGCAGGTCTGAGTTTTGCCTTTAACTCTTCATTGGTAATGACTAGAAACTTCCAGGCCTCCATACCGAAAGAAGAGGGTGATTTTCTGCCGCACTCTAAAATAAAGCGTATATCTTCATCACTTATTTTCTTTGTTTCATCAAATATCTTACAGGCATGACGAAAGTTCATTGCATCCATAAATTTGTTTTGCATTTTAATCCTTTAAGTGTCTACGCATAATATGTCAAATTGCCATAAATTATAAGGCAGTTTTGTAAATATCTTATAATCATAGCAGAAAAATCAGGAGTGGGATGATGATTTTAGGAAAATGTCCATATTGTGATGACGGAGCAATAGAAGTACGGGACAAAGAGGTGCGAGGCAAAAAGGTAAAACTCTATGCCTGTACAAATGCACACTGGATGACACAAGACGGTGAGATGTTTGAAGTGACACCGGAGTCTACATGCAGTTATAGAATCTGGCAGAACTCTTTGGCGAAGTATGGCAAATGGCTGCACTATAAAGAAGTGCGAGAACTTTTAAGCGAGGGTGAGCTTGAAGTGGAGCTTTTGAGTAAAAAATACGGTAAAAAAATCCACTACACAAAAACAGTTGTTCTCAATGAAGAGTATGGTGTAAGTGTACTTTGGGATTAGTTTCGCTAAAATTTAGTTATGTTGGAACAGTATAAAGAAGCGATTGAAAAAAGCAATATTATCTCCAAAACCGATGTCAACGGCATTATTACTTTTGTCAATGATGAATTTTGCAAAATTTCGGGTTATACAAAAGAGGAACTGCTTGGCAAAAATCACAATATCGTAAGACACCCTGACGTGCCTGCTTCTGTGTTTAGAGCACTGTGGGAGACGATAAAAGCAAAAAAGACCTACAAAGCTACGGTAAAAAACAGAGCCAAAGACGGAAGAACTTTTTATGTCAATACGACTGTAATTCCCATACTTGACAAAAAAAACAACATTGAAGAGTTTGTAGCGATTCGTTATGATGTTACAAAAGAGGTTTTTTATAAAAAAAGTTTGGAACAAAAAGAGAGAGAACTGCAAGAACTCAACGAAAACCTTGAAAAAAGAGTGCAGGAAAAGACAAAAGAGCTAAAAGAACTCAATGAAACACTTGAACGCAGAGTCCGTGAAGAGATAGCCAAAAATGAGGAGAAACAGAAGGTCATGTTTTGGCAGTCACGGCTTGCAAGTCTGGGTGAAATGCTGGCAAATATCGCACACCAATGGAGACAACCGCTCACAGAACTCAGTCTGACACTCTTTAGTTTAAAAAAAGCCGCTGTTAACGGAAATATACAAGAGCTTGAAAATCTTTACAGTGAGAGCAAGGCAATTATACAGAATATGTCTACAACCATAGATGATTTTACCAACTTCTTTAAACCTACAAAACACAAACACTGCTTTAAAGTGGCTGAGAGCATCAATGAGTCGCTCAATATCTTGGAAAAGATTATTATAAAAGAGATGATCAGTGTCCATACGGAGTTTGAAGATGTGGAAGTTTTGGGTAGTGCAAACGAGTTGACACAGGTAATTATCAACCTGATTCAAAACTCAAAAGATGCCTTTTTGCAATCTTCTGTTTTGCTAAAAGAGATATATATTGGTGTAAAAAAAGAGCAGGATTTCGCACTTATAACCTTTGAAGACAATGCGGGTGGTATACAGGAAAAAGAGATATATAAAATTTTTGAGCCCTATTTTACAACAAAACACTCCTCTTCGGGTACAGGGCTCGGACTCTTTATGTCGAAGATGATTTGTGAGCAGGGGCTTAACGGTTCCATAGATGTGTTCTCAAAAAGAGGGCGTACAAAATTTAGTATAAAAATTCCATTGCAAAAGAGGAGCACAGAGAATGCGAAATAAATTTTTGAAAAGCCTGAAAATCTTACTTGTCGAAGATGAAGAGAACCTTGCATTGTTGCTTAAAAATGCGATAGGAGAGAATTTTCACAGTTTTTTACTTGCCAAAGACGGGAATGAAGGTTTGCAGATTTATAAAAAGGTTTTGCCGGACATTGTAATTACCGATATTATGATGCCAAACAAAACCGGTCTGGAAATGGCCAAAGAGATAAAAAGTATCAATCCTGAGAGTAAAATTATCATACTGAGTGCTTTTAGTGATGTGGAAAAACTTTTGGGTGCGATTGATACAGGTGTCGTCAAATACTTTATCAAGCCTTTTGATCCGGATGAGGTCCTCGAGTATATTCTTTCACTCGAAGGTATGATAGGCAAAAAGCTTATAGAGTTGCAAGAGGGGTTTGTGTTTAACAAAAATACTAACAGTTTGTATAAAAACAGCCGATACATCGCACTTTCAAAAAAAGAAGTTATATTTTTAAAAACACTTGTAACAAATTATGAGAACGGTGTTCCTTTATTGGAGTATGAAGCAATAAAAAAAATGATTTGGGGAGAGACGGTAAGTGATGAAAGACTGAGAACATTTATAAGACGCTTTCGAGGCAAAACCTCAAAAGCGTTGCTTACAAATGTAAAAGGACGAGGCTACAAAATAGCTTCAGACTAATTTTGACCTGGATGGTTTGGTCTTGCTATAGCCGGTTTTTTTAGCTCTTTTTTGTCATAGTGTACTATATCCTGTGCCTGCAACGAAACCATTGCCAATGTAAATGTCAGTATAACTTTTGTCATAATATTTCCTTGTATAGAGTATGTAAAATACTCAGTTTTTTTAAATAGGACAATTTTTGTCTGATTTAAATTTCACAGAATGATAACCTATAAATAAGAACAAAAAATTGATATAGATCAAGGAAAAAGAAATTTATCTCCAAATTATGGGAAAAGTACTGCGTAAGAGGGATTTGTCAAAGGGTTTTGAAGGTTTTTTCATATTTCCCAGTGTATTTTGTGTGTCGAGAAACTCTTGAATATAATAGTTTTTGCTGTACCCTTTTGTTTTAAGATCCTCAAGTATAAAGTTGATATCATCACTGCTGAGCAAATCTGCATGTAAAGTGGTTCTCACTTCAAATGCAATGTTGCTTTGCAACAGAAGATCGAGTGTTTTGCTAAACTCATGATATTTGTTTGCGTGTGTGATTTGGGTAAATTTATATTGTGGTGCTTTGTAGTCAAGTGCAACAAAATCAAGCAGATCCAAATCAATGAGTCTCTTTACATGTAAGTAGTTTGTACCATTGGTATCGAGTTTTATCAGAAATCCGAGCTTTTTGATCTCTTTGCAAAAGTCTGTCAGTTCATAAGAAGAAGCCTCTCCTCCGGAAAGAACAACCGCATCCAACAGACCTCTTCTTGTTTTTAAAAATGCAAGAGCATCTTCAAGTGTATAGTTTCCCTCTTTTGCAAAGACTATATCTTTGTTGTAACAAAAATCACAACGCATATTGCATCCGCTAAACCAGAAAATAGATGCGAGGTGATCAGGGTAGTCCAAATGGGAAAATTTGCTTATATCATAGATGCATTTTTTATTCTTTAAACTGTTTTCGCTCTCTGTGTTCACCTGTTTTTCCTGTGTTGAAACTTTCAACAGGTCTGTGATAACCCATTACCCGTGTGTATACTGTACATTTTTGTCGGTTTTCTTTGACTATATTTAAAATTTCATCTCTTTTCATCATAATGTTTTCTCCTTAATTTTTTACAATGCTACATTGCTTCTTTTTGCTGGGTGTTTTCATATGCATGAATCAGTTCATCGTCACATTTTGGACAGTACTCATGCTCCCCTGAAAGATAGCCGTGTTTCGGACAAACACTAAACAACGGTGTTACCGTAATATAGGGGAGTCTGAAGTTTGTTATGACATTTTTTACAAGCTTGCGGGCAGCTTCTGCTGAAGAGAGTCTCTCTTGCATATAAAGATGCAATACAGTTCCTCCGGTATATTTTGTCTGCAGATCATCCTGCAGTGTCAGTGCCTCAAACGGATCATCCGTCAGACCGACGGGAATCTGTGATGAGTTTGTATAGTAGATGTTTTCACCCATTCCCGCCTGTATGATTTTGTTCCCGTATCTTTTTTTGTCTTCTTTTGCAAATCTGTAGGTTGTTCCCTCCGCCGGTGTCGCCTCAAGATTGTAAAGATTTCCGGTTTCTTCCTGAAACAAAACCATCCTTTCTCTTATATGGTTGAGTATTTCGGTTGCAAAGTCAATTCCCTGTGTTGTGCTGATATCATAGGCTCCGTTAGAAAAATTGAGTATCATCTCATTCATTCCGTTCACACCTATGGTGGAGAAATGGTTGTTAAATCCGCTCAAATATCTTTTTGTGTAGGGAAAAAGACCCCGCTCAAACATCTCCTCAATAAATACCCTCTTTTTTTCCAGAGTGGATTTTGCATACTCCATTAGCTCATCAAGTCGCTCCAGCAGTGCTGACATATTACCCTTGTGCAAAAATCCCAGTCTTGCCATATTGATGGTGACAACACCGATGCTTCCAGTCATCTCCGCACTGCCAAAGAGACCACCGCCTCGTTTAAGAAGTTCTCTTAAATCAAGCTGTAGTCTGCAGCACATACTTCTGACATGCCCCGGTTTGTAGGCTTCTTCGTTTGCAACAAGTTTTCCGTTTTTATCTCTTTTATATTGGCTTCCTATGAAATTTTGAAAATAGGAAGAGCCGATTTTTGCCGTGTTTTCAAACAGCAGATCTGTATTTTCTCCATACCAGTCAAAATCTTCCGTAATATTGACAGTAGGTATGGGAAATGTAAAAGGCTGACCGGTTTTGTCCCCTTCGGTCATAATCTCATAGTAGGCTTTGTTGATGATGTGCATCTCTTTTTGAAAATGTTTATATGTCATACTCATGAGGGATGAGGCACCCCTCTGCTGCGCTTTGAATCTTAGATGAGTATCTGAAATATTTTTAAAAAGATGCTCTTGCTTACATGTAGGTATCTGATCTTTGAGGTCATCGGGAACATTCCAGTCTATAGTGATATTTGTAAAAGGTGATTGTCCCCATCGTGCAGGAACATTAAGGTTATATATGAAACTGCGAATATTTTTTTTTACCTCCTTGTATGAAAGTTGATCCTTAAAAAGATAAGGTGCAAGGTATGTGTCAAAAGATGAAAAAGCCTGTGCTCCGGCCCATTCACTTTGTAAAATACCCAAAAAATTTGCCATTTGTCCAAGGGCTTCGCGAAAATGTTGCGGTGCATCACTCTCAACTCTCCCCCTTACTCCGTTAAATCCTTCATCCAGAAGAACTCTCAGACTCCAGCCGGCACAGTAGCCGGTCAGACAGTCCAGGTCATGTATGTGATAGTCCCCGTTTCTATGTGCATACCCTTCTTCTTTGGAGTAGACTTTGTCCAGCCAGTAATTTGCTATAACCTTTCCTGCCGTATTGTTTACAAGCCCTGCATTGGAGTATCCTGTGTTGGAGTTGGCTTTGATTCTCCAGTCACTCCCGCTGATATACTCTTCTATCGTCTGCGTAGAGTTGATATAGGTTGTGTCTTCGCTTAAAAGAGTCTCTCTTTGGAGTTTATGCAGGTGACGATAGAGTATAAATGAACGCATAACAGCAAACTGTTTTGCTTTGTACA
Organism: Sulfurimonas sp.; assembly: GCA_026988735.1. Lineage (GTDB taxonomy): Bacteria > Campylobacterota > Campylobacteria > Campylobacterales > Sulfurimonadaceae > Sulfurimonas. Next base: position 7,551 of record JALSKR010000169.1, on the reverse strand, counting down.
ACTCCTGCTCTATAATGTCTTGTATATCTTCTACGGCAACAACTCGTTTGGCATCGAGTCTTTGTATAACTTTTGTGTATACGGCTTTGTCAAAATCTACATTTTCACTTAAAAAAGCTTTTTTGATGGCATCTTCTATTTTATATGCGAAAAACTGTTTGTAAGAACCGTCTCGTTTTAAAATATATTCTACCATCTGTTGCTCCTTTTTTAAGTGATAGTGGCAGTTTATAGAAAGTGGCGTTAAAAAGTGCTAATAATTTTTGTCACTTCTATGTCATTTTATATTAAATTCTAAGAAGTTATTGTAAAATATTTTTAAATTTAAGAAAGAGGAGATTTATAAGAATGAAAGGTATTATATTAGCAGGAGGAAGTGGAACAAGGTTGTACCCAATTACAAAAGGTGTCTCAAAACAACTTGTACCGATTTATGATAAACCGATGATTTATTATCCTCTTTCTGTTTTAATGCTAGCAGGTTTGACAGAAGTTCTTATAATTTCTACTCCGACAGACTTACCGAGGTTTGAAGAGTTATTAGGAGACGGATCCAGTATTGGAATGAAATTCAGCTATAAAGTACAACCCTCACCAGATGGATTGGCACAGGCATTTATTTTGGGAGAAGATTTTATTGGTGATGACGATGTATGCCTTATTTTGGGTGATAATATTTTTTATGGACACGGGCTTACAGAACTTTTAGCGAAGAGTGTGAAAAATGCAGAATTTGAAAAAAAAGCAACGGTCTTTGGTTACTATGTAAAAGACCCTGAACGTTATGGAGTGGCAGAATTTGATGCAAACGGTCATGTTACTTCTATTGAAGAAAAGCCAAGAGAACCAAAAAGTAACTATGCAGTTGTAGGTCTCTACTTCTATCCAAATGATGTCGTACAAAAAGCAAAATTTGTTAAACCAAGTGATAGAGGAGAATTAGAGATAACTACACTGAATCAGGACTATTTACATGAAAAAAGATTAAAAGTCGAACTGATGGGACGAGGTTATGCATGGCTAGATACTGGAACGCATGAGAGTCTTCTTGAGGCAAGTATGTTTATTCAAACTATTGAAAACAGACAAGGATTAAAAGTTGCCTGTATTGAAGAGATAGCGTATGAGATGGGCTATATCACTCAAGAAAAACTCATAGAGTTGGCACAGCCTCTCAAAAAAAACCAGTATGGACAGTATCTTCTAAAAAGAGCCCAGGAAGGTAAAGTAGAGCAATGAAGTTTACAAGAACAGCAATTGAAGATGTAGTGATAATAGAACCAAAAATACATGGTGATGAGAGAGGCTACTTCGTTGAGACTTTTCGTGCCGATAAATTAGAAGCATTTTTAGGTTATAAAATAAACTTCTGTCAAGATAATGAGTCAAAAAGCTCACGAGGTGTTTTGCGGGGTCTGCACTACCAACTTCACCCCGCAGCACAAACAAAACTTGTGCGTGTCATAAAGGGGCGAGTTTTAGATGTTGCAGTAGATATCCGTAAAGGAAGTCCAACTTTTGGCAAACATGTAGCAGTAGAACTCAGCGAAAAGAATAAAAAACAGCTTTTGGTACCAAGAGGGTTTGCACATGGGTTTGTAGTACTTGACGATGATACTGTTTTTGCTTATAAAGTAGACAACTACTATAGCCCTGAAAATGACAGAGGAGTAGCATTTGATGATGAACTCTTAAAAATTGACTGGATAGTACCAACAGAAGAGCTTCTCCTCTCTGAAAAAGACAAAGTACAACCAAAACTGGGAGAAACTCAAGATCTATTTGAATATGGGGTAAACTACTACAATGAATAATATTTTAGTTACAGGTGCAAACGGTCAAGTCGGTTCTGAGTTACGCGAGTTGGCAAATAACTACAATCATACCTTTTTCTTTACCGACAGAGAGAGTTTAGATATTACATGTAAAGAAGCAATTGAATCATTTGTCAAAAAAAACAGTATCAATGTCATCATCAACGCAGCAGCGTATACAGCTGTTGACAAAGCAGAAGAAGATTACGAAAATGCCAACAAAGTAAACCACTTAGCAGTACAATATCTTGCAGAGATAGCAAAAGATAAAAATATTAAACTCATCCATATCTCAACAGACTATGTCTTTGATGGGAAAAATTATAAACCTTATACAGAAGATGACCCTACAAACCCTCAGGGAGTTTATGGACAAACCAAACTTGATGGCGAAAAAGCTATGCTTAGTATAAATCCTAAGAACTCTGTTGTTATCAGAACTTCATGGGTTTATAGCTCATTTGGGAATAACTTTGTAAAAACAATGCTACAACTTGGAAAGGAAAGAGAAGAACTTGGAGTGATATATGATCAGGTAGGCACACCAACCTATGCAAGAGATCTTGCAGAAGCAATTTTAGAAATTCTCGGAACCGGTATTTTAGTGCCGGCTAACAGTGCAGAGAATAAAGTACAAATATACCACTACTCAAATGAAGGTGTTTTAAGCTGGTACGATTTTGCAAAAGAGATTATGCGTATGGCAAAACTTGAGTGTCAAATAAAACCAATAGAGACTAAAGAGTATCCAACTCCGGCAAAGAGACCACACTACTCTTTACTGAATAAAGCAAAAATAAAAAAAGAGTTTAATATTGAGATACCTTACTGGAAAGATAGCTTAGATGAGTGTTTAAAAATCATGGGAGAAAGACGATAATGTTTCGAAACGATAATAAAACAATTTTAGTAACAGGCTGTGCAGGCTTTATAGGCTCAAACTTCGTACCATACTTTTTAGAGAAGTATCCGGAATACAATGTTGTGAATTTAGATTTACTTACATACGCAGGGAATTTAGAAAACCTTAAAGAAGTAGAAAACAACCCACGATATAAATTTATCAAAGGGGATATCTGTAATCGTGAACTTGTTGAGTTTATCTTTAATGAGTATGATATTCAAGGTGTTATTCATTTTGCAGCAGAATCTCATGTAGATAACTCTATCAAAAATCCGGGGGTGTTTATAGAGACAAATGTAAATGGCACTTTTATACTTCTTGATGTTGCCTATAAACAGTGGATGCAAAAACCTTTTACCTACAAAGAAAACTATCAAGGTTGTAGATTTCACCATATTTCAACAGATGAAGTCTATGGAACATTGAATGAGACTGACTTATTCACAGAAGAGACACCCTATGCTCCAAACTCACCATATAGTGCATCAAAAGCTTCAAGTGATATGATAGTGCGAAGCTATCAAGAAACTTACGGACTCAATACTGTTATAACCAACTGCTCCAACAACTACGGTCCAAAGCAACATGATGAAAAACTCATCCCTACTATTATACGAAAATGTCTCGCAGGTGAGCCTATACCTATCTATGGAGATGGTAAAAACATACGAGATTGGCTCTATGTGCTTGACCACTGCAAAGGGATAGATTTAGTTTACCATACAGGTAAAGAGGCAAATGTGTATAACATTGGTGGAAGAAATGAGAGAACTAATCTTCAAATAGTTGATGTAATCACAACTATTCTTGATGAAAAAGTATCTCCAAAAGAGAGAATTGGCAAAGGAAGCTATAAGGAACTTATAACATTTGTAGAAGATAGAGCTGGGCATGACAGACGTTATGCCATAGATGCAACAAAGCTTGAGAATGAACTTGGCTGGAAAGCAGACGAGAATTTTGATTCTGGTATAATTCGAACAATAAATTGGTATTTAAAGAGATATGATGTTAACTAAAGAAAAATTAACCCACCTAAAACAACTAGAAGCAGAATCTATCTACATCCTCCGTGAAGTCGCAGCAGAGTTTTCCAACCCTGTCATGATGTACTCTGTAGGAAAAGACAGCTCTGTAATGCTGCACCTTGCTATGAAAGCATTTGCCCCGGCTGTACCTCCATTTAAGTTCTTACATGTAGATACAACATGGAAATTTAAAGAAATGATAGCATTTCGCAATAAAAGAGCAAAAGATTTAAACCTTGACCTTGTTGTACACTCGAATCAAGAAGGGATAGAGATGAATGTTTCTCCTTTTACGCATGGAAGTAAGACACATACTGACATTATGAAAACACAAGCGCTCAAACAAGCGCTTAACAATGGTGAATATGATGCAGTCATAGGAGGAGCAAGAAGAGATGAAGAAAAAAGCCGTGCAAAAGAGCGCATCTTCTCATTTCGTGACAAACATCACAGGTGGGATCCTAAAAACCAAAGACCGGAACTGTGGAATGTATTTAATACAAAAATAGACAAAGGGGAGTCTGTCAGAGTATTTCCTATCAGTAACTGGACAGAGTTAGACATTTGGCAGTACATCTATCTTGAAAACATCGAGATTCCATCACTTTATTTTGCAAAAGAGAGACCCGTTGTAGAGTATGAAGGCACTAAAATCATGGTAGATGATGAAAGAATGCCAAAAGAACTTCGTGATAAAGCAAAAATGGAGATGGTACGATTTCGTACCCTTGGATGCTATCCGCTTACAGGAGCTATTAACTCTAACGCAACAACACTCCCCGAGATTATCAAAGAGATGTTACTCTCAACAAGCAGTGAAAGAGAAGGTCGTTTGATTGATAAAGATCAGATAGGTTCTATGGAGAAGAAAAAAATGGAAGGGTACTTTTAAAATGAGTGAAAAAAATAGAAAAATAGCCTCAGATATAGAGAGTTACCTTAAAGAGCATGAGCATAAAGATATGCTTCGCTTTTTAACCTGTGGAAGTGTTGATGATGGCAAGAGTACACTTATTGGAAGACTTTTATATGATTCTAAAATGATTTTTGATGATCAACTTGCAGCTGCTGAGAGTGAGAGTGAGAAGTATGGCACAACAGGGGAAAAGATAGACTTTGCTCTTTTAGTTGATGGACTGCAAAGTGAGAGAGAGCAGGGTATCACTATAGATGTGGCATATAGATTTTTTACCACTGAAAACAGAAAGTTCATCATAGCAGATACTCCGGGTCATGAACAGTACACTCGAAATATGGTTACAGGTGCAAGTACTTCTGATGTAGCTATTATCCTTATAGACGCAAGAAAAGGGATTCTCACGCAGACTAGACGACATAGCTATATAGTGAGTCTTTTAGGGATAGAACATGTCATAGTGGCTATTAATAAAATGGATTTGGTAGAGTATTCGCAAGAGGTCTTTGAAGAGATTCAAAACGCATATCAAACATTGGCTGATGAACTGAAGATAAAAAATACCTACTACATTCCTCTGAGTGCTTTAAACGGAGATAATGTTGTAGATATCAGCCAAAATACTCCATGGTATAAGGGTAAAGCTCTTTTGAATCTGCTTGATACGATGGACATATCAAAAGAGGTCAAAGAGGAAAATTTCCGCTTTCCTGTACAGTATGTCAACCGTCCAAATTTAGACTTTCGCGGATTTTGCGGAACTATTGCCAGTGGAAGTGTGAAAGTAGGTGATGAAATAACTGTACTTCCGTCTGGCAAAACTACTAAAATAAAAAGCATTATAAATGCAGGGGATATCACAGAGGCAAAGAGAGATAAAACGACTAATGAAGCGTATGCTCCAATGGCAGTAACACTTACTACTGAAGATGAAATAGATATAAGTAGAGGCGATATGATAGTTCACTCCAAAAACATGCCAAGAGTTTCAAATGCACTCAAAGTGATGCTTGTATGGATGGGCGAAGAAGCTATGCAAACCGGAAGAATATATGATATTAAAAGAGCAACAACACTGCTTAGCGGTCATATAGAGCATATTAACTACAAAGTAGATGTCAACACCTACAAACGAGAGCAGGTAAAAACACTGCAACTCAATGATATAGCCTCGTGTAAGATAATGCTTACACGACCGATAGCAGCAGACCACTACACAGACAACAAACAAACAGGTAGCTTTATAGTGATAGACAGAATTACAAACAATACTGTCGGTGCTGGAATGATTGTAGATGTTGCAAAGAGAGAGAGTGATAAAGAACTTACAATGCATAAAAAATACACAGATGCTGAGATAGCATTAAACAAATACATACGAGAGAATTTTCCTGAGTGGAACTGTAAAGCAATTTAATGTATAAAGAGACTAACAAAAGGAGTATAGTCAAAGGTATTAGCTGGCGGGTTGTTGCTACTACTACGACTATCATTATTGTCTATGTTTTTTTTGGTAGACTTGATTTGGCAATCGCTGCGGGAATGATAGAAACTGTTCTTAAAATTGCACTCTACTGGGCACATGAGAGAGTGTGGCAAAATGTAAGATGGGGCAAACAAAGAATAGAACCGTTTAATCTTTGGTTTACAGGTTTACCTCTTTCAGGAAAAACAACCATTGCAGACAGAGTTTATAAAGAACTTCAAAAATTGCAAATTCCACTAGAAAGATTGGACTCTAAAGACATAAGAGATGTAGTCCCAAATGTAGGGTTCAGCAGAGAAGACAGAAACAGACATATGAAACGTATAGGGCATCTTATAAAAACACTGCAAAACAATTCAGTCTCTACTGTTGCATCATTTGTAAGCCCTTACAGAGAGAGCCGAAAAGCAATTCGGGAGATGGTTAAAAACAATGTTGTAGTTTATCTAAAAGCTGATGTAGTTACATGTAAGCAAAGAGACTACAAAGGCGTATATGAAAAAGCACTAAAAGGAGAACTGCAAAACTTTTCAGGTGTCAATGATGTGTATGAAGAGCCACAACATGCAGAGATTGTGATAGATACGACAAAAACTTCTGTTGATGAAGCGGTGATAACGATAGTAAAATATATAAAGAAGAACTATGTCAAATAAAAATATAATATGGCATGAACATCATGTCTTAAAACAAGAACGAAGCAAAATCAAAAATCAAAAACCGTGTATTTTATGGTTTACGGGACTCAGTGGCAGTGGTAAAAGTACCATTGCCAATGCCGTTGAAGCAAAGCTTTATGAGTTGCAAAAGCATACATATCTTTTAGATGGTGATAATATTCGTATGGGATTAAATAAAGGGCTTGGATTTTCGGATGCAGATAGGGTAGAAAATATTCGTCGAATCGGTGAGGTTGCAAAGCTTTTTGTGGATAGTGGGCTTATAGTACTGAGTGCTTTTATATCTCCTTTTCAAAACGACAGAGACAGCGTAAGAAGAGTTGTGGAAGAGGGAGAATTTATAGAAGTTTTTGTAGATACACCTCTTGAAGTGTGTGAACAAAGAGATCCAAAAGGGTTGTACAAAAAAGCAAGAAGTGGTGATATGGCAAATTTTACAGGTATATCTTCACCTTATGAAGCACCAAAAAAAGCTGAAATTGAGATACAAACAGATAGAATGTCAATAGAAGCAAGTGTAGAGAAAATTATAGATTATTTGGAAAAAAATGGATATTTAATATGTTAGAAAAAATAGACTTAGAAAAAATTGTAAATATTGCTAAAGAAGCAGGTGATGCTATCATGAAAATATACAAAAAAGACTTTACAGTTGAATATAAAGATGACAAGTCACCATTGACAGAAGCAGATACAAAAGCAAATGAGATTATATGCAGTTTA
>JALSKR010000168.1 GCA_026988735.1 Sulfurimonas sp. | reverse complement strand
ATTATGATGTCAAAAGTAAAAGAGGACAAAAATTGTCTTATTTAAAAAGAGTGATAATCATTCTTAAATTTAAAGAGGTAAATATGCAAGTTTATTTAGATAATAATGCTACTACAATGTGCGATCCACATGTAGTAGAAGTAATGCAACCATTTTTCAGTGAACTGTACGGGAACCCGAGCTCACTGCATAAATTTGGTACGACGACACACCCATACTTGAGAAAAGCAATTGACCAAGTTTATACAGCATTGAATGCAGGCGATAATGATGATATAGTATTTACATCATGTGCGACAGAGTCAAACAACTGGGTTTTAAAATCAATTTTTAACGACTATATAGTAAATGGTGAAAAAGATCACATCATTACAACAGAAGTTGAGCATCCGTCTATACTTTCTACATGTAGATGGCTTGAAGAGCAGGGTGTAAAGGTAACATACCTCCCTGTAAATGAAGAAGGAATTGTTGAGCCGCATACGGTAAAAAGTTTCATTACTGAAAAAACTGCACTTGTGAGTGTTATGTGGGCTTCAAATGAAACGGGTATGGTTTTTCCTATTAAAGAGATAGGGGAAATTTGTAAAGAAAAAGGTGTTCTTTTTCACTCGGACGGTGTGCAGGCTGTTGGAAAAATTCCTGTAGATTTACAAGATATTCATGTTGACTTTGTTTCCATGTCTGCGCATAAATTTCATGGACCAAAAGGGGTTGGTGCTTTATATATTAAAGACTCTCAAGCGCTTTCTCCACTGTTACATGGTGGAGAACAAATGGGACATCGTCGTTCTGGAACATTGAATGTGCCATACATTATAGGTATGGGAAAAGCTATTGAGCTTGCAACAACGAATATTGAAAAAACAATGGCGTCTATTCGTACAAAACGCGACAGACTTGAAGATGCCCTTTTAGAGTTGAGTGATACTTTTGTTGTTGGTCCTCGTGAAAAGCGTACACCAAATACTATTTTGATTTCAATCCGTGGGGTTGAGGGTGAAGGTATGCTTTGGGACTTAAACAATGGTCAAATCGGAGCATCAACAGGTTCTGCATGTGCATCGGAAGATTTGGAAGCAAATACTGTTATGCTCGCAATTGGGGCTGATAATGAACTTGCACATACGGGTATAAGATTGTCTCTTTCAAGATTTACGACAGATGAAGAGATAGACTACACCATAGAGCACTTTAAAAATGCCGTAGCAAGATTGCGCGCGATTTCTAGTTCATTCGCAATAGTACAACCGACTCCAGGCGGTGAAGCAGGCGAGTGTCACATTCCTCATCATATGGCACATTAAGGAATAAATAAATAAATGAATGGATTTGGAAGTAAAAAATATGTCGTTGCAACAAGGCGGCACTAAAGTACCGCTTCCAAAAAAGAGCAAAAGGGATTGAGGTACCCCTTGAGGGTATACTCCCTTTTGAGTGATACAAAAGTGAAGAAAAGTCACAAAATCGTACTAGTACGATGGGCATCCTGCCGAAGGAAACTCAGCGTTAGCGTAGTAAAAGGGATTACTCCCTTTTGCGTGATAAAGAAATGAAGGGTTTCCTTCATTTTATAAAATAAAATTAAGGAATTAAGTTATGGCAAAAGCTGATATGTTAGGCGAGTCTCTTTGGGACGCGTACTCAAATAAAGTAACAACATTAATGAACAATCCTCAGCATCAAGGGGAAATTTCAGAAGAAGAAGCACAGGGGCATGGAAATAAACTTATCGTTGCAGATTTTGGGGCTGAAAGTTGTGGTGATGCGGTAAGATTGTATTGGGAAATTGACCCAAAAACAGACAAAATTGTAAACTCTAAGTTTAAATCATTTGGCTGTGGTACTGCTATTGCATCATCTGATGTTATGACCGAGCTTTGTATAGGAAAAACTGTACAAGAAGCTGTAAAAATTACAAATATAGATGTTGAAAAAGCACTTCGTGATGACCCTGACACTCCGGCAGTTCCACCGCAAAAAATGCACTGTTCCGTTATGGCATACGATGTTATTAAAAAAGCGGCTTCA
>JALSKR010000167.1 GCA_026988735.1 Sulfurimonas sp. | reverse complement strand
TATTGAGTAGACTCATTCCTGCAACACCACCGTGAATAATATCCACTTTTGGTTGAAAACTGTAATTTGATTCAAGGTATTTACTCGCATATAAAGCGATACCTTCATCTTTATTTGATCTATTTCCGATACTTAATATAGCAATTTGTTTTTTATTCATGCCGCATTCTAACGAAATTTTTTCATCAAAAAATAAAGGAATTGAAATAAGTGAAGTTTTTTATGTAAACTTCTATTTCTTGCCAAAAAACTTATAATAAAAATCCTTGACAAGACGCATTTTTGTTCGGCTTAAAACGAGATTACCACTTTTGATTTCTCCGCTTGTCACGGTTGTGCCTGCTGCTATCATAACATCATCTTCTATGGTGAGCGGGGCTACAAGTTGGGAATCACTGCCGATGAAGACATTTTTTCCAATGTGTGTTTTGTACTTTTTAACACCGTCGTAGTTACATGTAATGGTTCCGGCACCTATATTTGTGCCTTCGTCTATCTCTGCATCGCCCAAATAACTTAAATGACCTGCTTTTACACCTTTAAGTGTTGATTTTTTTACTTCAACAAAGTTGCCGATGTGAGTATCTTCTATATGGCTAAGCGGTCGCAAATGTGCCATCGGTCCACAGTCTGAGTCTATCATGATGCTCTCTTCTACAACGCTGCCGGCTTTTATATGAGAGTTGATGATTTTACTTTCTCCTGTAATGCGACAGCCGTTTTCAACAATGCACTCTCCCTCAAAAACAACATCTTCTTCTATGTAAATCGTTGCAGGAAGTTGCATAGTGACTCCTGCATCCATCCACTTTGTACGAATTCTTGTTTGCATTATCTCTTCGGCATCTGCAAGGTCTTTTTTGGAATTTACGCCTTTAAACTGTTCTTCTTCTACGAGCAGAGGGACTATGCTGCACTCCTCTTCATTTGCCATAGCTATAATATCTGTCAAATAGTACTCTTGCTGTGCATTGTCATTACTCAATTCAGGAATATATCGCTCCAAAATGACTTTTGAAAAGGCATAAACACCGGCATTGACCGTTGTGACATTGAGTTCTGCATCATCGGCATCTTTTTGCTCGACAATGTACTCTACGTGGTTGTTTCGTATAATAACACGACCATATCCGTCCGGATTTTCAAGATCAAAAATACTCATAATAATGTCTGCTTCAAGCTCCAAAAATCCTTTGAGTGCATCGGCTGTGATGAGTGGCATATCTCCGTTGAGAACCAATACTTTGTCATGTTTTGGTTCTACCTGCATCATAGCTCCACCGGTTCCGGGAAAATTTTGAGCGTCTTGTTCGACAAAACGAATATCTTCAAAATAATCTTGCATTGTTGCAATAACAGCCTCTTTTTGATGGGCAACGACCACTGTAATATCATCAGAAATTTTACGAGACTCTTTTATTATGTGGTAAAGCATCGGTTTTCCGCTGATAGAGTGCAAAACCTTCGCTTTTGCAGATTTCATACGGCTGCCTTTGCCTGCTGCCAAAATAACAATACTTATATTTTCTTTTTTCATAGTTACTCTTTTTTAGTTGCAATGTTACCATTATTTAATTATAAAGTGTATAATTTCGCACTTATTTTATGTTTACATGTAATAAGATATTTAATACTAAAGAAGAATTTCCCTTTGAAAAAAATCACACAAACACAACTCATCATTTATGTCAGTATATTTTTTGTTTTATTTGACAACTACAGCTTTTTTCATAATGTTTTGCAGGTCTATCCGTTGAACTGGCACAATGTCGGTTTTTTAATCTCTCTGGCGGTAATAATTGTCTTTTTTATGATATTTTTGCTTTCTCTTGTTTGTTATAAATATACACTCAAACCCATCATTATCACACTTTTACTGATTTCATCTTTGACAAACTACTTTATGAATAGTTATCATGTGGTGATTGATGCGAGTATGATTCGCAATACCTTGCAGACAAATATGCATGAATCTATGGATCTTGTCACACTCAAACAGGTGTTATATTTTCTCTTTTTAGGTCTTTTGCCATCTT
>JALSKR010000166.1 GCA_026988735.1 Sulfurimonas sp. | reverse complement strand
ACCACACCTGCATTTACGACATCTAAAACTTTTGTTGACATTATTTTACTTTTATCTTTGCATTTTTCATGAGTTTACCCACTACTTTTTCTTGTGCAAGTTGCATTTTTATTTGATTTTTAACCGCATCAAATTCTGGAATTTTTTTCTTACTTTTTGCTTTTTTAGCCATTTTTTTCATTTTACCATATGCAGCTTTTGCTTCTTCATCGCTTACTTTTGTTTCAGACATTTTTTTCTGCATCCAAAAACCAGCAAGTGCTGCTTCTTTTTCTTTTCCTGTCAATGTTTCTTTAGATTTAGCTGCAACTAGTTTTGCAGGTGACATCATTTGGATAAGTTGTGTCTTTCCCTCTTTTGGAAGTACATCCCACGTTTTTTGACCTTTTGTCAATACTTTTAATGCTTCATCTGCTTCTTTTACAGTGATAATCATGCCATTTACCGTACCTGCAGTCTTTGCCACTACTGATGTAGTAGTCAAAGCCAATGTTAATCCTAAGAGTGCTAAGATTTTTTTCATTTCTTTTTCCTTTTTCATAATTATTAGGCGTATTTTACCTATATGTTGTACAAATGCAGATTAAGCTCTTACTCTGCAACTGTTATCTTGGCATCTTTCATAATCTCAGTCATAATCTTTTTTTCTACCATTTGCATTTTAAGTCTATTTTTAATCGCATCGAATGGAGGGATAGGTCTTGTATCGTTATGGTCTGAAGACTCTTGTTTTAACTTATCATAAATCACACGTACATCATCATCTGTAATTTGCGTTTTTGCTGCTTCTTTTTGCATCCACGTACGGTTAAACACTGTTTCTTTTTCTAAAGGAGTAAGTTCCTTTTTCGCAGCATCAAGTGCAAGTATTGGCAATGCCAACTCTTGTATGAGCACTTTACGTTGTTTAGGGGGAATACTGTCAGAGTTCGTAATCTTGCCATGTGTACGCTGTTTTAAGTAAGCATCTGCATCTTTTTTAAGAATCTTATGTTTATTGACCGTTCCTATCACCGTACTACCAGGTCTATTTTTACGTACTTTTTTCACGGGTCGTGGTTTGGCATTTAAACTGATATTACTCAAATCGACCATTTGTGTTGCGTCATCTGTCTTCATAATGTTTGTTAAAGAATTTTTTAACGCATCTGCAGAAAGACTTGTTGATAATAAACCCACAGATACACAGCCAAGAACTAAAAGTTTCATCATATTATTCCCCATTCACTTTAAAAATTATTTTTGTGTTGCATTTGTTTCTTTGGTCATATCAACAATTTTGGCTTTGCTTTTTAACTCTTTTGCAACTTCTGCTATTTTCGATGCAAACTGTTTTTGTTTCAATGATGCAACAATTTTATCTTTTACACTCTCATACGGTGTTGGTTGTGCATCAGATTTAGTTTCTAAGTAAATCACATGGTAACCAAACTGCGTTTTTACAGGTTCAGTAGTAATCTCACCATTGTTTAGTGCCCATGCAGCTTTTGAAAACTCTGGAACCATTTGCCCTTTTGTAAAGGTACCAAGGTCTCCACCTTTAGGTCCTGAAGGTCCTGTAGATTTTGTTTTTGCAAGTTTCATAAATTTGTTTTTTAACGCTTCACCCTTAAGTAACTTAAGCGTATCGATAATCTCTTCCGCTGCTTTTTTAGTTTCTACCAAAATATGTCTAGCATGCATTTTTGCTTTACCTACAAATTTATCTTTATTTTTCTCATAGAACTCTTTTGCTTCAGAGTCACTTACAACAGCATTATCCATTTGTTCTTTCATCCACATATTTACAAGAAGTTCATCTTTGATTTTGTCCATATTTCTTTTAAACTCAGGTTTTTTATCGATGCCTTCTTTTGCAGCAAGTTCTGTAAAAAGTTGCTTTTCAACAAGTCTGTCTGTAATCATCTTTTTTTCTTCTGGCTTGAGTTGTTCAAAGTTTGCTTGTGGTGCTTGCGCTGTTACAAAGGTCTGTGCATCTTGTTTTGTAATATTTTTGCCATTTACCGTTATCAAGATATCTGATGCCAATGCTGATGAAGC
>JALSKR010000165.1 GCA_026988735.1 Sulfurimonas sp. | reverse complement strand
AACGATCCAAAGATTAGTTTTTTACTTGGACATTTATACCTGAAAAAAGATATGAAACATGCGAGTGCACAACTTTTTGAGGAGAGTTCTTATTATGATAAAAAATATCTCAAAGATGCGGTAGAAATGAATAGGCGTGCAGGTGATACAGTCCATGCTCTTTATCTCAATACGCATAATAATGATAAAGTTGAAAAGTTGAAGCAAAAGATTGCCATATATCTCGGAAATGAAGAGTATCGAAAAATTATAGGGCTGAGAAAAGCACTTGAACGCTATAAAATGCTTGATGATGATAACCTTCGTTATGCGCTTGCATACTCTTATTATATGGCAGGTGATTACAAAGAAGCAGAAGAACAACTTAAGTATATCTCTGACAGTGAACTTTTTAATAAGGCTACTGTAATTAGAAAAAATATAGAAAAATGTACAAATAACAGTCTGGAGTGTTTATAAAATGAAACTATTACAATTACTACTTGTTATGATTATTGGTATAACGAGTGTTTATGCAGAAGATACTGGTTCTGCTTCTGTCTTCTCATTCTTAAATGGAATGCCTCTTGAAAATAATGAAGTACTAGTGGATGGAAAGTATAAATACTACACTGATGAAGATGGAAGTGTAGAAATTATTTTAGATACAGGTAAACATCAAATAGAAATTTTTGCAAAGGATGAGAAAGGACACAACCTTGGATATACAAAAAAAATTATAAATATTAAAGATTCTCGTGATACACAGGTTATAGCAACTTTTAAAGATGATTCTCCAACACCATATGTAGAAATTGATGAACCTGTAGGAAATTCTAAAAATAAAGTAACTACAAGCTTTGCTACACTTAAGGGAAAAGTTGTAACATCTGATACGAATAAACCTATAGCTAATGCTAGAATTTTCATTAAAGGTACTGCTCTTGATGCACGGACTGATGAGAAGGGAACATTTACATTGACTGTTCCGGCAGATACAAACTTAAGCGTCTCTGTTGTTCATTCACAGTATAGTGCACAAACACGCAACAATATTGTACTCAAGAAAGATGAAACAGATACAATTATTATGAAGCTTACACCTGCGAGTATGGAGCTTGAAGAATTTATTGTTCTTGCCCCAAAAGTTAAAGGAAGCATTGCTTCTGTTATGGCTGAAGAAAAAAATGCAAAAGCAATTACTAATATTGTTGGTTCAGAACAGATTTCTAAAAAAGGAGACAGTGATGCAGCAGGCGCACTAAAGAGGATAACAGGTGTTACACTTATTGGCGGTAAAGATATTTATGTTCGTGGACTTGGTGGAAGGTATTCAAATGTTGAACTAAACTCTATGCCATTACCTTCACCTGATCCACAACGAAGAACAGTGCCACTAGACATATTTCCAGCAGCGGTTATTGGTTCGTTAAAAGTACAAAAAAGTGCAACTGCTGATATTCCCGCAAGTTTTGGTGGAGGATATGTAGATATACGAACAAAAGGTGCGTCAAAAGAGAATTATTTTAGAATCACTACAGAGGTGAAAGCAAACTCATATACAGGGAAGGAAGTAAATAATTACCAAGGAAGTGCAACAGATTGGATGGGGAGTGATGATGGATATCGTGCAATTCCCTCACAAATCTTGAATGATTCAGCGATTACTTTAGGAGAACCTGTTCCTTCGTTTGATCCAGCTAATAATGCAGACTATACAAAGGCAATAACTGCAAGAAGTTTATCAACGACAAAAGAGAATCTTCCTGTTGGGGGAAAATTTGCTATTGAGGGAGCATATAATTTTACTGTCGCAGATAAACATCATTTCTCAACATTCGCGAATTATACATATAAACAAAATCATACATATAGAGATGAACAGTATTATACATATGCTTTTAGTCGTGCGACTAATGCTCTTTATACGCAACCTGAACAGTATGGAACAACACAGCAAACAACAGACACCTATTCTAATGCAGCAATTTTTAATTTGCACTATAATTATGCTGATGTGTTCAATTTAAAGTTTACAAAACTTTATAGTAAGATTTCTGAAAAAGTTACTCGTATTACCGAGGGAATTGCTAACTCAGATAATGATTATAAAATCCGTTATAATCTCAACTGGGAAGAAAGAACACTGGATATGAATCAAATAAATGGGAATATGAAATATGAAATATTTAATCTCTTAAATAATTTTACATTTGGTGCAGAAACAGGTACTGCAGACCTTAACCAGCCAAATAACTATAAATATGCATATAGAGTAGATACAGGTCCTGATCAGCAACCTGTCGGTGATCCATACTTAGATAGATACAGTCCAAATGTTTTTTTAAATCTTACATCAAAAGATGATATATCAGCATTTTATTTAAAAAACAAATCAGATTTTATATTATTTAATAAGGGAGAGTATATAGAGTTAGGATATAGTGATAGCACAAAAGAGAGAGAGTCTCGTTATAACAAGTACTCTATGTATAAAAAATCTTCTACGCGTTATTATGATGATATTGACACAATTTATCAAAATTATCTTGATGACTTTGAATTACAAATCTCATTTCAACCTGCATATTGGTATGATGCTACGGTAGATGAAGCAAGCCTTTATACTAATTTTTTTATAAAGCCGATAAAGAATTTAGAACTTTTAATAGGAGCAAGAAAAACTGATTATACACAAACTGTTTATAGCTATACATTTGAGAATATATTTTTACCTATAAAAAAAGAGCCACAAACATTAACTTTTAATAAGATTCTCCCAAGTATTACGGCAAAATATATTTTTAATAAAAAGAATCAACTCTCTTTTTCATACAATCAAACATATATAGTTCCTGATTTAAGAGAGTTTACAGATGCAAAATATTTTCACCCATATGAAGTTGCCGAGGTACAAGGAAATCCAGATTTAATAAATACAGACATTTTTAATTACGATTTAAAATATTCGCACTATTTTTCAGATATAGAAAGTATTAATTTTGGTGTGTTTTATAAATATCTTGACAATCCTATTGAAGATACACAAGAACGCTCATCATCTTTGCCAATTTACAGTTATGCAAATGCAGATTATGCAACATTGTATGGATTTGAGATAGATGGACGTAAAAGTTTTGATATGTTTTCGAATCAATTGAAAAATTATTTTATTTCTGGGAACTTTTCTTATACAGATTCAAATGTTGTTTTGAATGAAGAACAAACAACAATATATACTACTAATAATCGTCAGTTGCAGGGACTTTCTCCTACAGTTCTAAACTTATCGTTATCGTACGAAACAAAAAAAAGAGATGTTACACTTTCATACAACAAGATGGGTGAAAGAATTCGTCGTATAGGTATTATTTATGCAGGTGATCCTTATCCTGATTATTATGAGGTGCCACCTCAAATTGTTGATTTTGTTTGGATTGAAAAATTTCAAAACAACATAACTTTAAAATTGAAGTTAAAAAATTTACTTGATGAAGAAACTATATGGTATCAAGGAACTCGTGATAATATTACAAACCGATTTCGTACAGGTAGATTTTACAGCTTTTCATTCAGTTATAAATATTAAGTAGTGTTTAGCTTATATTGTCATAAGTGCGTAGATTACTATAATATGTATAAAAAATTATGGAGCGTATATGAAAAAAAATATTCTTGTTGTTGATGATGACAGTGATATACTGGAGTTACTAGAATATACATTACAATCAGCCGGTTATGATGTTATAGGGTTTTTAAGCACAAAACATGTACGAGAAGCCTTGGCGGAAGAATCAATTGATTTAATTATCATGGATAGATCTCTTCCTGAAATTGAGGGGAGTTTGTATATTGAAATGCTTCGTAATAAAAATATTAATATACCTGTTATTTTTCTCTCTGCCAAAAACTCACAAGAAGATATTAAACATGGCTTTTTAAAAGGTGGGGATGATTATGTGACAAAACCTTTTGACATAGAAGAACTTGTTTTGCGTGTTAAAGCAGTGTTAAAACGATCAGACATGCAAACAAAAAATATTGTAGAACAATTACAGTATAAAGATATGCAGTTGAACATCAGTTTACAAAGACTCATTGTCCAAGATCAAAATATCAATCTGACAAAACAGGAGACAGCTCTTTTACAACTCCTTATACAAAACAGAGGACGAGTCCTAGACAGGGATTATCTGCTGAAACATATATGGAAAAACTCAGAAAACATTCACCGCAAAACTGTTAACGTTGCGGTTAAGAGGTTAAAAGAGAAAATAGATCCTGCAAATACAAAAGAGTACATAAAAACCATACGGGGTATCGGATATATGATGCTCTAATATAAAGTTATCTGCCTGTCCACAGCATTCTCAAATAGAGCCCCAGCGTTGAAGTATACCCAACTTCACTGAATACAATTTTTTTGTTTTTGTCATAGATAAATGTAGTCGGAAATCCGGAAATATGAAATATTGAGGAGAGCTTTCCATTTTGATCATTGACAACTTTGAAGGTATAATTATTTTCATCAAGATATTTTTGAAGCTTTTTATCACTCCCCGATTTCACAGCTATGGTTATGACTTCAAAATAGTGTGATAAAAATTCTATATTTGAAGCTTCAAGCTTACATGTAGGACACCATGTAGCCCAAAAGTGTACTAAAACCGGTTTGTTTTTTGTTACCTGATAGTTCTGATTATTTATAAGTTTAAAGCTTTCAACAGGTAAAGGACTGTGTAATAAATCTTGGCTTCTGTACAAACTTAAAGCATTTGCAAAAAGAGTCATAGTGATCACAAACAAGATAATTTCTTTGAGATAGTGTTTCATTTTTTTTAGCATAAAACAAGCTTAACACTATTGTAATAATAAACTGATAAAATACTGAAAAAATAAAGGAAAATACATGGTTAAATCACTACTTGTTTCACTCTCTCTCGTATTGATAACGGGATGTAGCACTTCATTGCACAAAACAACTCCGCATAATACAAAAAAAACGGCGCATACAATGTTCCAAAGTGTTTCAAAAGAAAAAGCTGTTTTACTGCAAAAAGGTAAAAATAGAGAGTATTGTCATATATGCGGTATGAATTTGGTAAAGTTTTATAAAACAAATCATGCTGCAAAAGAAAATGGTGTAACACATCAGTACTGTTCTATTCACTGTTTGACAAAAGATATCAAAGAAGGAACTGAGTTGGAAAACCCTCAGGTTGTAGATGTGAGTTCTTTAAAATTTGTTCCTGTAACGGAAGCTTATTATGTTGTTGGAAGTAAAAAGCCTGCTACAATGAGTAGAGTAAGCAAATATGCATTTAAATCTTTAGAAGATGCACAGACTTTTCAGGCACAATACGGTGGAAAAATAGTTGATTTTTACTCTGCCTGGCAAATTGCCAAGAAAGATTTTAAATAAAAGTGAGGACTAAGATAGAGTAATTACTCTATCTCAGCATCTATGACATCATCAGCGCTAGAGATGTTTAAACTTTATTCAATCTCTGCATCTATTACGTCGTCATCCTCTTTTTTCTTTGCTGTATCAGCTGAACCAGACTCTCCATCTTGTTCTTTTTTATACATTTGCTCAGCCATTTTATGGCTTGCTTCTGTAAGTGCTTTTACTTTTTCTTCAATTTGCTCTTTCGTAGAATTTTCATCTTTAAGAACTTCTTGAAGATCACTGATAGCTGTTTCAATTTTTGCTTTTTCATCAGCTGCTAGGTTGTCTCCCATCTCTGTCATTGATTTTTCAGTTTGTGCAATCAATGCATCTGCCTGATTTTTTAGCTCAACAACAGCTTTTCTGGCTTCATCTTCAGCTTTGTGTGCTTCGGCATCTTGAACCATTCTGTTAATCTCTTCTTCACTGAGTCCTGAAGCACCGGAGATAGTGATTTTTTGCTCTTTTCCAGTTCCCTTATCTACAGCTGAAACTGTTAAGATACCATTTGCATCAATGTCAAATGTTACCTCAATTTGAGGTACACCACGAGGCGCTGCCGGAATATCAGTTAACTCAAACAGACCTAAAGATTTGTTATCTTTGGCAAATTCTCTCTCACCCTGTACAACGTTAATGCTAACAGCCGGCTGGTTGTCTTCTGCAGTTGAGAAGATTTGAGATTTTTTTACAGGAATTGTAGTTCCTTTCTCAATAACTTTTGTTGCAACACCGCCAAGTGTTTCAATTCCGAGTGACAACGGTGTAACGTCAAGTAAAAGAACATCTTTAACATCTCCGCGTAATACACCACCTTGAATAGCTGCACCTGCTGCAACAACTTCATCAGGGTTTACTGATTTGTTTAACTCTTTACCGTCAAAATAGTCAGAAACTCTTTTTTGTACCAAAGGAACACGAGTAGAACCACCAACCATGATGATCTCTTTAATGTCACCTTTGCTTAAGTCTGCATCTTTCATTGCAATTTGAACATGATCCATAGTCTCATCAACAAGTGGCTCAATCATTCCCTCAAATTTTGCACGGGTAAGTTTTACAACCAGGTGCTGTGGACCTGCTTCTGTCATTGTGATAAACGGTAAGTTGATTTCTGTTTCTGTTGCCGAACTTAACTCTTTTTTCGCATTTTCAGCAGCATCTTTTAAACGCTGAAGTGCCATTTTGTCATTTTTAAGGTCAATTCCGTGACTTGCTTTGAATTCACTTGCTAACCAGTCAACAATTTTGTTGTCAAAGTCATCACCACCAAGGAATGCATTTCCATCAGTTGAAAGAACTTCAAATGTTCCGTCAGAAATTTCAAGTGTTGTTACATCAAAAGTACCACCGCCAAGGTCATATACTAAAACATCTTCATCAGATTTTTTCTCTAAACCATATGCAAGTGCTGATGCAGTCGGCTCATTAATAATACGAAGAACATTCAAACCTGCAATAGTACCGGCATCTTTTGTCGCCTTTCTTTGACTGTCATTAAAGTATGCAGGAACGGTAATTACAGCATCAGTAACTTTTTCTCCAAGATAGCTTTCTGCATCTTCTTTTAGTTTTGCAAGAATTTTTGCTGAAATTTCCTGTGGTGTGTAGACTTTTCCCGCAACATCAACTGCTGCCATACCGTCTTTGTCTACTATCTTATATGTTACTTTTTCCTGTGCAAGTTTTGCATTCTCTTCATTCATCATAAGGCCCATGATTCTCTTGACAGATGAAATTGTTTTTTCAGGATTTGTGATAGCCTGTCGTTTTGCCGGATCTCCGACTAAAACTTCCCCTTTATCCGTAAATGCAACAACTGAAGGTGTTGTGTTTTTCCCTTCCGCATTTGGAATAATTTTCGCTTCACCACCTTCATATACTGCCACACATGAATTTGTTGTTCCTAAATCTATACCTATTACTTTGCTCATTTTTTCTTCCTTTTTTTAAGTTTAATTGATTTTATATTTTTTTTAAAACAGTGTAATTGTACGCTCTTTTAAATTTGTTTTTTGCAACCTAAGTTGCATTTACTAAAAGTTAGTTTGCAACAACAACCATAGCTTCTCTTAATGGTCGCTCTTTATACTTGTAACCTTTTTGAAAAGTCTGGACAATCTGTCCGCTTTCAACTTCATCACTGTCAACACTTTGTACGGCATTGTGAATATTTGGATCAAACGGCTCTTCGTGTGATACCATTGTTACACCATGCTTTTCAAGAGCTGTGGTAAACTGCTTGAGTGTAAGTTCAATACCCTCTTTGAGTTTTTCTATAAGCTCTTGAGGATCAGCATCTGCTTCGGCAGATTTTAAAGCCATTTCAAGTGAATCTACTACAGGAATCATATCTTTTGCAAATTTTTCATTTGCATATTCAACGGCTGTATATTTTTCACGTTCAAGTCTTTTTTTGATATTGTCAAAATCAGCATGAACACGTGCATATTTATCTTTGAGTTCTGCAAGTTCTTTTTGCAGTAAATCTAATTCATTCTCAACTGCTTCAGCTTCAGCAGCGACTTCATCATTCTCTATCTCGTTATTATTTGTATTCGTATTTTCTTTTTCAGACATAATGATTCATATCTCCTTTTTTCTTGAAAAGATAACGTATTATACACATTGAGTGTAATAATGTCAAGTAACAGTTGTGTAATTTGTGTAAAATAACTTTAGTCATATTGTATCAAGTTTATTTTTCGTCTTCTTAAAACTGTTATGAAGCTTCAGTTGAGTATTATTATACTACAAATTCATGGAGAAATATTATGAAATATTTAACTTGGTTCTTTGCTGGCATTGCAGGGATATTTATTTTAGTATATGTCATACTGTTTACAGGTTTTGGAAACTCATTGATAAAACCTGTTATAGAGAGCAAAATTAGAGAAGAGACGAAACTTGATTCCAAACTAAAGGTTTTTTCTTTATCAATGAGTGGTTTTCAAACAGTTTTGCAATTAAATAAGAATAATACAATTAAAGTTGCAGGAACATATTCGATTTTTTCGAAATCTTTTGATATAAAATACAGTGTTGCTTTACAGGAACTTAAAACGCTGCAGCCTTTGACTGTAATGCAGTTACAAGATTCCTTTTTCACACAAGGAAGCGTAAAAGGGAATGATACACTTTTTACTGTTTTGGGAAAAAGTGATATAGCAAACAGTAAAACAGTCTACAAAGTTGTTATGAGCGACTTTAATCCAAGTTCAATTATAGCAACAGTTACGAAAGCTGATTTAGCCTCTTTGCTGCATATGCTCAATCAAAAACCGTATGCAAGTGCTGATGTAAATCTAAATGTGAATTTTAAAAATATTACACCCCACAAGCTTGATGGTGATATTCTCTTTGTTACAAGAAATGGAAAATTAAATGCAGGAGTGATGAAAAAAGATTTTAATATTACTATCCCCAAAACGGCTTTTTCAATGAATCTCGATGCAAAACTCAAAGAAGATGATGTAAACTACACATATATACTTGATTCAAATCTTGCAAAAATAACTTCTGGAGGAAATATAGTTCCAAATCCATTACATGTAAATGTAAAATATGCGTTACATGTAAAGGAGTTGGGTGTTTTAAAACTGATAACTTCGGCTGATATTAGAGGAAAATTCAATCTTAAGGGAACTGCAGTCGGGAATAAAGAAAAAATGATGATAAAAGGAAAAAGTGATTTGGCTGCTTCAAATACAACCTTTTCAGCAACTCTACATGATTTTGCACCTAAAAATATTGAAGCAGATATAAAAGGTCTCAAACTGCAAAAATTACTGTATATGATAAAGCAACCGCATTATGCAGATGCTTTATTTGATATGAATGTAAAAATAACAAATGCAGATCCTAAAAATTTAAGCGGTATCATCACATCTCAAATTACAAAGGGAATGGTTGATTCTAAATATATAACAAAATCGTATCAGTTTAAAAGTTTGATGCCAAGAACAACTTTTAGTGCCGTAACCTCTACAACATTAAACAAAAATTTAATAGATACACAATTAAACTTCAAGTCAAATCTTGCAAATTTTGATATTAAAAAAGCTCGCTTTAATACAAAAGATACTTCTTTACAAAGTGATTACAAAGTTAAAGTACATAATCTCGACAGACTCTACTTTGTGACACAACGACATTTAAAAGGTGCTTTGGCGGCCAATGGAGAGTTAAAAAAAGCAAAAGATTTGGATTTTACACTTTTATCAAATATTGCAGGCGGAACACTTGATGCCAAATTACATAATGATGATTTTGTTGCAAATTTAAAGTCACTGCAGACTTTGGATATTCTTGATATGCTGCTTTATCCAAAAATATTTAAATCTTTAATAGAGGGGAAACTGGTATATAATGTAGCTAAAGAGGAAGGTACTTTTAAAGGTCTGCTTTCCAAGGGTACTTTTATGCCTAATCAGGTACTTGATCTGACAAAAAAGTATGCGCATATTGATTTATACAAACAGCGTTTTCAAGGTGATGTGAATGCAAAGATTAGGAAGGAAAAAATTATTGCTTCACTAGATTTAAAATCAAATACATCATCAATAGTAACTAAAAATACTAAAATAGACTCAAAAGCAAATACCATTGATTCCAAAATTGCTGTTAATGCAAACGGAAACCCTTTGACTGTTATACTTAAAGGAAATATCAACAGACCGAAAATCAGAGTAGATGCCAGTCAAATTATCAAAAAAGAGGCAACGAAAGCTATTAAAAAAGAGATAGAAAAAAGAATAGGCAAAGATGTTGGTAATCTCTTGAAAGGGTTATTTTAAACTTACATCTGTCAAGGTAAGGCAAAAGCTGACGGTTTTGCCTTGCTCCTTCATTTTTTCGCAGGCTTGGGTCAGTGTTTGCCCTGTTGTAACAATATCATCGACTAAAATCACAGTATCACTTGTAAACTTTTTCAGTAGAAAATTTCTTGGATTTTGTTCCCTGAAAAGTTTAGTCTGTCCGGAATAGGATATCTGATTTGTGGCTCTGAGTTTATTAAAAAGAGGTTTTATATTGTAGGTTTTTAGATGATTGTTAAGTATGGCTGTGTGTGAATATCCGTCTGCACTGGTATCATCAACAGCAATAGAGACAAATTTTTCTTTTGTATGAAACTCTTTGGCAAATTTTTTAAAACTGAGTTTTGCCAAAATAGTGTAAATATAAAAACCCAGTTCCGTATGTTTTGTAAAAAGCAGTTCTTTAATCTCTTCGTATTTGTAAAAAGAGAGTATATCAACACCGTTAGCGAGAGTTCTTTTGTAAAGAGCAGGGGAGAGAAAAGTTGTTTTACATGTAGAGCATATATGCGTAAAAGTATAACTTTCACACAATATACATTTCATAAAATCTGCTTTAGTCCATTTTCAAAACAGACATAAAAGCTTCTTGCGGGAGTTGCACCTTGCCTATAGATTTCATACGTTTTTTCCCGGCTTTTTGTTTTTCAAGGAGTTTACGTTTACGGGTAATGTCTCCGCCGTAACATTTGGCAGTGACATTTTTTCCCATTGATTTGACTGTTTCACGGGCTATGACCTGATTGCCCAGAGAAGCCTGCACGGCTACTTCAAAGAGCTGACGCGGAATAAGCTCTTTCATGTTTTTCACCAGTGTTCGTCCACGAGAAAGCGCAGAAGTTCGTGGGACTATAACACTGAGTGCATCCACAACCTCTCCGGCAACTTTCACATCAAGTTTGACAAGGTCTCCCTCTTTGAAGTCAGTCGGTTCATAGTCAAAAGAAGCATATCCTTTGGAGATAGATTTAAGGGTGTCATAAAAATCAACAACGATTTCGTTCATCGGTATTTCATATTCAAGCATAACCCTCTCTTCGTTGAGGTAGGTCATTTTACTTTGAATACCACGCTTTGAAACCAAAAGGTTCATGATATTTCCAAGATATTCGCTTGGTGTGATAACTGTTGCTTTGACATAAGGCTCTTCAATTCTGTCAATGTGATTGATTTCTGGCAGTTCTGAAGGATTCTGTACGTTGATCATTTCACCATTATTAAGATAAACATGGTATACAACAGAGGGTGCTGTGGCAATTAAATCAAGTCCGAACTCTCTCTCCAGGCGTTCTTTGATAACTTCCATGTGCAGCATCCCCAAAAATCCGACACGAAAACCAAAACCGAGTGCTATAGATGTTTCTGGCTCATAAGAGAGGGAGGAGTCATTGAGCCTGAGTTTGTTAAGTGCATCTCTTAAGTCTTCAAATTTGTCTGTATCTATAGGGTAGAGTCCTGCAAATACAAAAGGTTTTGCCGGTTCATAATCACCAACCGGTTCGGCAGTAGGGTTTTTAGCATCGGTAATGGTATCGCCGACACTCACCACACTTACTTCTTTAAGTCCTAAAACTACGATTCCGATTTCACCGCTTTTTATAGCCTGTGTTTTGATTTTTTTCAAAGGATGCGGGTACATCAAGTCAAGTACCTGATGCTCTTCACCGTTTGACATCAGTTTAATAGTTTGATTTTTTCTGATTTCTCCGTCAAAAACACGTACAAGTGCCAGGGCACCGAGATACTGATCAAACCAGGAATCATAAATAATCGCCTTAGTCGGTGCATCAGGGTTTCCTTTTGGTTCAGGAATTCTTTCAACAATGGCGTCAATGAGTTCCCGAATTCCTACACCTGTTTTAGCACTCACAAGTACGGCATCCGTGGCATCTATTCCTATGGATGTTTCTATCTCTTCGGCAACTTTGTCGGGATCAGCTGCAGGAAGGTCTATTTTGTTAATAACGGGAATAAGCTCAAGGTCATTGTCTAGTGCCAAATAAACATTGGCAATAGTCTGTGCCTCAACACCCTGCGCAGCATCAACGATAAGAAGGGCTCCGTCAGAAGATGCCAAAGACTTGCTCACTTCATACGAAAAATCAACATGACCCGGTGTGTCGATAAGGTTGAGAATATAGTGTTCTCCGTCTTTGACATAATCAAGTCGAACGGACTGTGCTTTAATGGTAATACCGCGTTCTTGCTCTATGTCCATGGTATCCATCATTTGGCTTCCCATTTCTCTCTCTGTAACAGAGCCACACTCTTGAATGATTCTGTCAGCCAGGGTACTTTTTCCATGATCAATATGGGCAATGATTGAGAAATTTCTAATGTTTTTCAATGATGCTCCTATGCAAAAAGACTGTTCACGCTTTCGTTATGATAGACTCTGCGAATAACTTCGGCAAACAGTGGTGCTACACTCAAGACTTTTATTTTTGAATGAGGTTTTGATTCGAGCGTATTGGTTATAATGAGTTCATCAAGTTCGCCGTTTTCAAGATTTTGGTATGCATTTCCGCTGAGAACACCATGAGTTGCGCATGCCATGACAGAAGTCGCTCCTTTGTTTTTGAGTGCAGTAGCTGCTTTGACCATTGTTCCTGCTGTGTCAACCATATCATCTATCATGATAATATCATGTCCTTCGACATTTCCGATAATATTCATAACTTCACTTTCATTTGCTTTTTCACGGCGTTTGTCTACGATAACCATTTCAAGTCCCATTCGGGATGCAAAGTATCTTGCACGTGCAACTCCACCGATATCAGGAGAAGCGATAATGGGATTTTTGAGATTTTTACTTTTAATATACTGCTCAAAGGTAATAGACCCGTAAAGGTTGTCAACAGGAATATCAAAAAATCCTTGAATCTGTCCGGCATGCAAATCAATAGTAACGACTCTGTCTATGCCTGCAGTTTCATATAAGTTGGCTACAAGCTTTGCAGTAATCGGAACACGGGGAGCCGCTTTTCTGTCTTGTCTCGCATAACCATAGTAAGGGACAACCGCTGTAATACTTGAAGCAGAAGAGCGTTTAAGCGCATCAGTCAAAATTAACAGTTCCATAAGATTGTCGTTTGAGGGAGCACCGGTTGACTGTACGATAAATACATCACGACCACGAACAGATTCGGCAATTTGAACCGAAATTTCACCGTCACTGAACTTTTTAACATCAGCTTTCGCTAAGGGAATATCTAAAATACTACAAATCTCTTTCGCAAAATCAACACTCGCAGATCCTGCAAAAATTTTATAACCACGCATAGGAGTTCCTTCTTGGAAAAATTAATGTTGTATTATACAGCAATTGTACTGAGTATATGTTAAAGTTGTTGACACTTTTGACAAAGTCCGGATAGAACCAGGTCGGCTTTGTCAATCTTAAAATGAGAAGCCTGTGAGGCAAGTTGTGCAGTTTGGGACAAGTCCAGTACAATATCCTGAATTGTATTGCATTGTCTGCAGAATACATGAGCATGTGTCTCTTTTGTGAGCTCATATACTGATTTTTCATTTGGAATTTTTACTTCCTGTATAAAAGCATTCTCCAACATGAGATTAATATTTTTATAAATAGTAGCCAAAGAGATGGAACTGAATTTTTGTAGCATGACTTCATACAGGCTTTCTATTGTCATGTGTCCGTTGGCATGAAGCGCATTTGCAATCTCTAATCTTTGCGGTGTTGCTTTTAAATGATGTTGACGTAATATATCTGTATAATTATTCATAATAGGATTATACACTACAAATATTTAAAAATAGTTTTTTAAAGCAGCTTTTGTAATCGGATTAAGCTTGAAAAGAGAATTGCGCTTTTATTTGTATGCGAACTTTTCATCTGCAGTTCACTGTTTAAGAGTAACTCATGAAGTTTTAAATAGGTTTGCGGTTTGATTTTAATTGCTGCAGAT
>JALSKR010000164.1 GCA_026988735.1 Sulfurimonas sp. | reverse complement strand
TGGCAGTGCTGAGCCAGTTTGGCGGAACACTTTGTATGATTGCAAGCTGAAAGAACATGATGACGAGTACAATCGGTAGTAGGTCACGAAAGGACTCTTTTAGAAGTTGTAAAAAAGTTGAAATACTTAACACGATATATATCCCTCTTTATTTTTTTGTAATAATATCGAAAAAAATTATAAAACTGCTATAATTTTAAAATGAAAACATTATTTATAGGCGGCATTAAGAGTGGCAAATCCCGTAATGCCGAAAATTACATAAAAAAGCTTACAGACAAAAAACCGGTTTATCTTGCAACAACCGAATTTATAGATGATGAAATGCAAGAACGCATAGCGCAGCATCAAAAACAGCGGGAAGATGATTTTATCACAGTTGAAGAGGCGATAAATCTCAAAGAGAAGATTGCCTTGCAAGAGGGTGCTGTTTTGGTTGAGTGTCTGAGTATATGGATAAACAATATGCTGTATCGTGAAAAAACCTATGCTGAAATGGAAGCAGAAATAGCAAATATCATGGAACTAAAACAGGATATGGTTTTTGTTATAAATGATGTGAGCTGTGGTATTATTCCTGATAACAAGCTTGCCCGACAGTTTGTAGATATCAACGGAAAACTCTCCCAGATGGTTGCGCAAAAATGTGATGAAGTTTATCATGTTGTTGCTGGAATCAGTACAAAAATAAAATGAAAAAACTTTTCAAAGGTTTTGCTCTTTCTCTATCAATGTTGAGTATTTTACCATTTTTTAAGGTACATGATTTTTACAAAGGTATTAACGGCTATGCCGTGATGTTTTATCCGCTTATAGGTTTTTTGCTCGGTCTTGTTTTGTATGGTGCTTTTCTTCTCCTGACACCATACTTCCCTCCTTTACATGTAAGCATAATACTCTTTGCTTTGTGGGTTCTTCTTACAGGTGCATTGCACCTTGATGGTTTTGCCGACACAGTTGATGGACTCTTTGTAGCAAAAGAAAAAGCTTTACATGTAATGAAAGACCCGTATAATGGTGGAATGGGGATGATATTTTCAGTGGTTTTTTTACTGCTCAAAGCCTCTTCTCTTATTGCGTTTGATCTTATGTATCTGCTGCCGGTTATTCTTTTGCTTGCGCGTTTGAATGCTGTTTTAGAGATATATTTCTACCCGTATCTCTCGCAAAGCGGAATGGGAAGCTTGGCAAAAGCAGAGTTTACTCGTGGAGAGTTATTTGTAGCGTTAGTTTACTCATTTTTGATTGTCCTGTTTTTTGAAAGCACTATTTTACTGTTTGTATCTTTGGTAGTTATGTTAGTAGTAAAAAGTTTTTTTATGAAAAGATATGGTGGTTTTACGGGAGACATTTATGGTTTTAGTATTGAAATAACAGAGCTTGTTTTGCTGAATGTTGTTATAGTTGGTTTACAGTGAAAATAACACTCATTCGTCATGGAGAGGTTGCAGTACCTTATATAGGAAAATACAACGGACATAATGACATAGGACTCTCTCAAAAGGGAAAACAAGAAGCACAGTTATTGGCAGAGCGCTTTACATGTAAAGCCTTTGATTTGGTGTACTGTTCTGATTTGAGACGGGCAAAAGAGACATTGGCACCATTTGTACAAGCAAAAGATGCTATTTATACAGAAAAACTGCGGGAAAAATCATGGGGAGAGCATGAAGGACTGGGATATGAAGAGATAGTGGCACAGGGTATAGAGTATAAAAATTTCAGGCAATGGGTTACAGCACTCGGAGGCGAGGCATATCAAACATATATACAAAGAGTGAAACATTTCTTTTTTGAAGAGTTGGCTGCAAAAAAAGCTGACACTGTTTTGATTGTAACACATGGTGGTGTTATAAGAGTTTTGATGGCTCTTGTGCAAAATATATCACTCGAAGATACTTTTTGCGTTGCTCTTCCCTATGGATCATATACTGTTTATGACACAAAGTTAAAAACTTTTAGCACTATTAAAACTTAGTTTCGCTATAATGCCATTCCTCATAACAAAGGACAGCTGGCCGAGTGGTCGAAGGCGCTCGCCTGGAACGCG
>JALSKR010000163.1 GCA_026988735.1 Sulfurimonas sp. | reverse complement strand
TATTATTTTTTATTATTTTTTTTCAAACCTGTATTTATAGGTATTGACAATAATGGGATTGGGATATTGCTTCGATAATTTTTTGAGTGCGGCTCTGGCATCACGGTATTTTTCATAACATCCGCAACGTACACTGTTGATACTGCTAAAAGAGATCAGTTTACATGATTTTGGATAGTTGTGTGCTGCAAAATTATAGGTCGAATTTTTTTTGAATTTAAAACTTGTCAGCTGTACAGAGTAACAGGTGTCATTTGATTTGGCACAGGAGATACTAATGCTTAAAAGCAGTATAAACAAAAACTTCATAATTATTTTTTGAGAACGCGTTTATGAAAATTTCTTTCTTTGAGTCCGATTTTAATCTTTTCGTCTTCCCATACAAGAATGGTCTTTTTACTGTTTTGATGGTTTTTTATTCTCATCATCCCTACACGCCAAACACCTTTGATCTTTTTGTAGTCATCAAAAAAAGCTGTTTTAAGCAGTTCATGCTTTCTGTCATAATAGTCCACTTTTTTAATTAAAAATGTCTTTGTATTCACCCAGGAAATCTGTTTTGTATAACCGGAATTTTTACTTACAGGGACTCTTTTGCCGACATAATATTTTTTGCCGTTGAGCATTTCTTCTTTGGCTTCGCCTGAGAAGATATACTTTTTCGCACTGAAAGAGCTGAGGTCCTCATAGGAAAATTCCGAACCCATAAAAGAGCCTGACTTGTTTTTGGAAGCGATTCTTTTTACACGTTTTAATGCAGGCAGATAGAGCCACTGGTCATCATCTTTGTTGATATGTTCATAATTGAGAAACTTTGTTCCTTTGACATCTGCAGGTGAGAGAAAGGTCATCAGTGATTTGTTACCGGATTTTTTTTCAAGTATAATCATCTTCATATGCCGTTCACGTTTTTGATTGTTGGCATTGATAAGCGTCATTTTCATTGTAGAGGAAGAATCCTTAAAGCCGTTCATAACAGCTTCACATTTGTCGGCAACTTCCTGATTTGAAATGGCGAAAAGAGCGGATGAAATAAGGAGAAAGAAGAGAGTTTTTAACACGAATAAGAACCTTGCATAGTATTATTTTTACTAATAATAGCATAGAAACTTATTTTTTGTGATATTTTTTTGATAAAGTTACAAAATAATTACCTTTTGTAACTTTATGATATAAGAAGCTCTTATTTCTTTAAAATGAGTGTTGTAGATTTATTGAAATCAAAATATTTTTTTGCAACTTCCTGCACTTTCTCAGAAGTAACTTTATTGATATTCTCTTCATAATTAAGCAAAGGAGTAACATCTCCACGAACGAGATAGCTTCCAAAAAGGTTTGCAACAGAACTTGAACTCTCCAATGAATAGATAAAATCAGATTTAGTATTTATTTTTACCTTCTCAAGTTCTGCTTTTGTTACTTTTGTTTCTTTCATCAGATTTATCTGTTTAACAAGTTCTTTTTCAACTGTCTCGGCTTTGACTCCCGGGTTACATGTAGCCATAAATATAAAAAGACCCGGATCGGTATTTTCCATATTGTAAGCATATACAGAGTTTACAAGACGTTTTTTATCTACAAGTTCTTTGTAAAGTCTTGAACTTTTTCCGGAGTAGAGAATCTCTGAAATGACACTGAGTGTGACCTGGTCCGGATCTTTAAAATCAGGAATATGAAAAGTAATTGCGAGCATTTCAACTTCGCTTTCTTTATGTACTATGACTCTTTTTGCACC
>JALSKR010000162.1 GCA_026988735.1 Sulfurimonas sp. | reverse complement strand
CATATGTGCAATTCCTGTTTTTCCCATAACTTCATTACGGCTTCCGACTTTGTAAAAAATGTCTGTACTGATGACATTAGAATGGTTTTTCAGAGGAATAACTACAATTTGCAGTCCGTTTTTGAGTGTTTTTGTTTCATATTTTGGTAGTGATGTTGCCATAAGTGTTCCTAAGGTTAATATTATTGTTAAAAGTATTTTCATTATTTTCTGTCAGCTCCGACAGCTTGCGTAATATTTTCAAATCCGTCTTGTTTGAGCAGTTGTATCAGTTCATTGTTTATGTTCATGATCATATCCGGTCCGTGAAAAATCAATCCGCTTAAAATCTGCACAAGCGATGCACCTGCACGTATACGTTTGTAGGCTTCTTTGGCAGAATCTATGCCGCCGACAGAAATGAGTACTGTTTTGCCGTACAGCTCTTTGGCGATGGCGTCAAAAATTTTAAAACTTTTCTCTTTAAGTACAGCACCGCTGAGTCCGCCTATATCTTTTGGATGTTTTACAAGTGAATAATCAATTGTAGTGTTTGTTGCTATAATGCCGTCAGCTCCGGCTTCTACAGCCATTTTTGTCAAATTTACCGCGTCTTTTATTTCCATATCCGGTGCAATTTTGAGCAGTATCGGCATTTGTGTCAGTTCTTTTGCCTGGGCAAAAAGGTTTGTGATAAAAGACTCATTTTGTAAGTCTCTGAGTCCGGGAGTATTTGGTGAGGAGATATTGATGACAAAATAATCGCCCAAACCGTCAAACGCTTTAATGAGATGGGTATAGTCACCAATCGCTTCTTTTTCAGGAGTCACTTTGTTCTTTCCTATGTTGATACCTACAGGTGTGGTAAATAGCGTGCGTTGTTTGAGCCGTTTGACAACTTTGTAAGCACCGTCATTGTTAAAACCCATAGCATTTTGAATACTCTCTTCTTCTATATGGCGAAACATTCTGGGTTTTGGATTTCCGGCCTGAGGTTTTGGTGTGACTGTTCCGATTTCTGTAAATCCAAATCCCAAAATCTGCATGCCGCGTATCATTGTGGCATTTTTGTCAAAGCCTGCACCAAGACCGACGGGATTGTAAAAGGTACGACCGAAGATTTCCTGTCTTAATCTTGCATCATTGACAAAGTGTGATTCTAAAAAAGGGTTAAAAGGAATTTGACAAATATTTGGCAAACGCAAAACACACTCTGCAACATGATGAGCGGTTTCTGGTTGTAATTTAAAAAGATACGGTTTTATAGATTCATAATTGAGCATAGCTGTCCACTTGTGTAAAATTGGATTATTATACACAATGTAAGCTAAATAACTCCTCAAACTTTTTTGGCGGTACCGGCTTGGAACACAAATATCCCTGATACTCTTTACAGTGAATTTCCTGTAAAAGTTTAAGCTGCTCTTTTGTTTCAACACCCTCGGCAACGACATTAAGATGTAAGTCGTCGGCAATACCCACTATCATATTTATAAAGGTCAAATCATCTTTTGTATAAATATTGTCTATAAATGATTTGTCAATTTTAAGTGTATCAAAGGGAATGTCTTTGAGATAGGACAAAGAAGAGTAGCCGGTTCCAAAGTCATCCAAAGAGAGGGAAATGCCCAGTTTTTTGATACCTTTGATGACATTTAACCGTTCTTTGAAGTGTTTTATAAGGACAGATTCTGTCAACTCTATGTCGAGTTTTTTTCTCTCTATATCTTGTGTATATTTTTGTATTTTTTGTAAAAGTTCCGGATCTTGAAACTGTATTGCTGAGAGATTGATAGATACTTTTATATCTTTTAAGGGAGTTTTTGCCCATTTTTTTATCTGAGAAACGGCTTCTTGTATAATCCATTCACCAAGAGGAATAATCATTTTATTTTCTTCCGCGATGCCAATGAATTTGTAAGGAGGAATTACTCCCTTCACAGGGTCAATGAGCCTGATAAGTGCTTCGCATCCGACTATTTTTTTTGTCTGTATATCTACTTTTGGCTGATAATAGAGTTTGAAATGATTCTCTTGCAAAGCATTTTTTATAAGTTGCTGCATAGCAATTTTTTCCTGAACTGCCTTATTGATAGCATTTGTAAAAAATTGGAAATTGTTTTTTCCAAGCTCTTTTGATTTATACATGGCTATGTCTGCATTTTTGAGCAGTGTCTGTACATCCCTTCCGTCTTTAGGATAGATGGCAATGCCCATGCTGGCGGTAATCTGATACTCTTCATCCTCAATCTCAAAAGGTGTTGCAAGTGTTTCTTTGAGTCTTTGGGCGATTTCTATAATTGTATTTTCATCCGTAAAATCGGGTAAAATGACAACAAATTCATCACCTCCCAAACGTGCGACAATATCGTTTTCCCGGGTTGTTTTTAAAAGAACTTTAGAGATATGTAAAAGAATTTTATCACCGAATTCATGTCCTTTTGAGTCATTTATATTTTTAAAATTATCCAAATCCAAAAATATAATGGCAAATTCACTTTTGTCTCTTTTGCTTTTTGCAATCAGCCAGTTTATTTTTTCTATCAGGCTCAGTCTGTTGTAAAGACCGCTTAAAGGGTCTTTTGTAGACAAATTATACAGTTCTTCCTGTTCCTGCTGCAGTCTTTTAAATGTCATATTGAGTGAATAACGAATACTTTCAATCTCTTTGACAAAAAAGTTTTTCGGAGGATTATGACTGTAGTAAGCATACTGACGTAGTTTTTCAAGAGGAGTGATAAGATAGATTTTTGAGAGTATCCATAAAAAGAGTATAAAAATGAACGCACTTACAAGAAAAGCAATCAGGATTTTTCTTATTTGCTGAGTAATAAGACCGTGTGTGTAGGCTTTGTCAATATATACATTTGCATAATAATATTTTGTTTGGAGTCCGTGAAAGGTTTTTATGGAAAAAGAGTAACATTCCTGTGTAAAAATATTTGTATTGATAATTTTTGAAATCGGCATGCATCTTTGTGATGTGTGATTATGACCTTCATACCTGATATTTGCATGATAAATAATATTTTGGCTGTTATCAAGGATATGGATATCTTCAATGGTGGGATTAATGATAATAATATTGTCAACATGCGAGGCAATAAAGTTGATGTCTTTTTGCTTTAAATTTTTTTCCATAAAGTGTTTCAGGTTTAACACATCAGCCTGAATACTTGTCTGGAGCAGTTTACTGATAGTGTTCTTTGAATTTTCAAAAAAATTATAAAAAATATATCCCTCAAGTAAAAAAGCAACAAAAATAATTGAAAGAATAAAACTCTTTATAGAAATCGAGTTCATAAAATAATATCGTCCTTTTTGTAACCATACTGCTGTATATATTCCAACAACTCTTCTGATGGCTTGTTTATCCATTTTATAAGACTCAGAGAGTGGCGATACTCTTTATAGCTTACATGTGAAAAGTATTTGGAAATAATTTTATATGATGCTTCCGGGTTTTTCTCGATGATTTCTATTGCCTTGTCTATAACTTTTTTGAGTTGGATAAGCCTTTGCCTCTCATGTTCTACAAGGGTATCTCTCGCACACAGCGCGTCTATGACAATAATACTGTTAATATCTTTTGTGGATGCAATCTCTTTAAAATTCTTTTGTTTTAAAGGAATCTCATAAGGAGTATAGGTAGCAATGAGTATAGCTTTATCAGGGTCATTTTTAACATCCTGGATTTGTCGTTGATCTTTGTTTATAAAGTTTATTTTATCTTTACTGATGGCATTTTTTTTGAGAAAATCAAGTAAAATTTCCTGATTGATAGAGTCAACTTCAAGATAGGCATCTATTTTTTTACTTTTTTTGAGTGCACGGAGCGTTCTGTTTGATAAAATCATATCACCGCCATTGGAGCGGTCTATCAAAATGACTGCTTTGATGTCATGTGTTGTTTTTTTTAAAACATTAAATTCATGCTGTGTAGTTGTGACCATGTCCGCTTTGCCAATGCTGTACAAATCGCCTGCTTCTGCAAGCGAGACACTTGTTACTATTTTTATATTTAAAGCATCAAGTTCCCCCGTTTCATAGGCATAAAACAAAGGAGTATAACCAATCCACTGATTTGTAGAGATGATAATCTGCTTTTGTGGTTTTGAAGAACAGGCAGTAAAAAGAAGAAACAGTAGTATAAGCAGCGTTTTTGCCAAAATATCTCCAAAATTTAAATTTAACACATAATCACTTTTATTATTGAACATTTTAATCTTTTTATCCTTTGATTGAACTTAACTTTTTTATTAATGAAGTCATGATACAATTGTAAAAATCACGAGAAGGAGTATAGTATGAGTAAAGTTTTAGTCCCGTTGGCAGGCGGATTTGAAGAGATAGAAGCAGTGAGCATCATAGATGTTTTACGACGTGCCGAGATTGAAGTGTTGGTAGCATCTTTGAATGATTCTTTACATGTAAAAGGTGCGAACAATATTGTGATTCAAGCAGACTTACATGTAAAGGATGTTACTGCAGACGAGCTTGATATGATTGTTCTTCCAGGTGGTTGGGACGGCACATATGCTCTTGCTGATGATAAAAATGTACAAAGACTGTTACAAGAGATGGATGCCAAAGGCAAAAACATAGGAGCAATATGTGCTGCACCCTTTGCACTCAACAAAGCAGGTGTGTTAAAAGAGAAATATACCTGTTACCCATCAGTAGAAGAACAAATACGTGAAGAGGGTTATATGGGTGATACAGCAATGGTTGTAGAAGATGCAAATGTGATAACTTCACGAGGACCGGGAACAGCTCTGTGTTTTGGGCTGGCAATCGTGAAAAAACTCAAAGGCGAAGAAACATATAAGGCACTCAAAGCAGGGCTTTTGGCAACTTACTGCGAATAAAACACAAGGTTGCCTGGTTTTACAGTGTCTGAAGTTGACATTATATAATACCTGAAAACTTTGTGAGAAGTATTTAGTGATATTTTATTTTTACTTTGGTTTTTATGTGTATAATGCTAGAATGATGTAACTCAAAGAAATCAAAGGTGTAAATAATGGCAACAAATGTAGAAAATTCGATAGGGCAATTAGGAAACATGGATCAAATAAGAGAACTTATGTTTGGTCCGCAAATTCGTAAATTTGAAGAAGATTTGAGCAAACTTCAAGAGAATATGGATATTGCTGCTAAAGAATTGACGCAAAAAATAGTATCGTTAGAAAAAAAACTGATGGCTGAACAAACTTCAAATATGCAGCTTTTAGAACAAAAAATTAAAACTGTATCAAATGCACTGCAAGATGAAAGTATTGAACTAAAAGAACAGCTTGTTCGTCAAGAGAGAAAAGCAAATAATGCACTTGATGATGTTCAAAAAGTATTTGAATCACAGGTTGATGCAATGAAAAGAGAGAATATACAAAACAAAGAAGAACTGCATAATGAACTCAAAGAACTTGAAGCATCTGTTATGAAACTTCTTAAAGAACAGGTCGCAAATCTTGAGGGTGCAAAAGTTTCAAAAGACAATCTTTCAAGTATGCTTTTTGATTTGGCTATCAAGGTAAAAGATACAACAATAGCAGAAAATTTTGATATGATGATAGAAAAGAGTGTACCCAAAGAGGATGTAAAAAGTAAGTAATTAGATGAATGATTACGAAAAATTAAAACAGCTCTTATTTGAAGAAGAACGTCATAAAATAGATGAACTTGAACTTCTTCTAAAAAAATCTATTGAAGAAAGTACAGATGCTACTACTATTGTTGAAAAAATTTCACCACTTCTAAGTGATATATTTTCAAAAACTATTGAGCAAAATAAAGCTGAGTTTATTGCTATTTTTGCTCCGCTTATTAGTGATATGTTGCAAAGTACAATTCAAGACTCAAGTGATAAAATAGCAAAAGTAATGTCACCTATAATTTCTTTGGCAATTAAAGATCAGGTAAAAAATGAAAAAGATGACATAGTAGATGCTCTGTATCCTGTTATTGGTAATATGATTAGTAAGTTTGTTTCACAATCTTTTAAAGAGATGATTAATGAGATAAACACAAAAGTACAGTCAACATTTTCCTATGAAACACTGAAAAGAAAAATGATTGCAAAGATAAAAGGTGTATCAGAGACTGAGTTACTTTTGCAAAGTTCTACAAAACTCAATAAAGTAGAAAGTGTTTTTTTAATTCATAAAGAAAGTGGACTTTTAGTAAGTGAGAGAAGCCTTGAAAATCATGAATCCATAGAACCGGAAATGGTGGCTTCTATGCTGAGTGCAATTCGAAGTTTTGTGAATGA
The DNA here is from genome assembly GCA_026988735.1 of Sulfurimonas sp. Lineage (GTDB taxonomy): Bacteria > Campylobacterota > Campylobacteria > Campylobacterales > Sulfurimonadaceae > Sulfurimonas. The sequence goes on along the minus strand of JALSKR010000162.1, from coordinate 6,210 downwards.
CTGGATTTCTAAAAACAGTGACTCATTAGAGCTGAATGAAATTGAATTTGGTAATTATACTATTTACTTAGAGGTGGCAGGTTGTTGTTACTTGGCAGTTGTTTTAAGCGGTACCAGTAATCGTGCGTTACAAAATAAAATTACATCTGTTTTAGAGTTTTTAGTCAAAAAATATTCTGATGCTATTGCAAACTTTGAAGGCGATAAAAGTAAGCTCGATCTTGATGAAATTAATAAACATCTTGATACGCTGCTTGAAAATGAAAGTGAAGTATCTGCAGCACAAAAAGAAAAGCAAAATTATACATTTTTTTGGATATTGGGTGTGTTAGTGTTTGCTGCTTTGTCTGTATATTTTTATATAAGTTACAGCAATCAAACCCTACAGGAAAAAATTGAACGAAGCTTACATGAAAATCCCCATTTTAATCTTTATGACATTAGTATAGATGTCGGTTACAAGAGCGTAGTTATTGCGGGTAAACTTCCTTATGAGAGTCTTCATCAAAATCTTTTACAGAGTATAAAACCATTTCTTACAAGAAGAATATTGGAAGATAAAATTGTTTTGGCATACGCACCGTTAACTGTGGAAGAGATAAATAAAGAATTGGCTATTGCCTTTGCAATGCTGAATATAGATGATGGTAACCGGATAAGATATAAACTTAATGGTAATAGCGTAACGATTCATGGTATAATAAAAAGTAAAAAAAATTATGATAAGGTGTTATCAAAAATAAGTTCTATTGAAGGTATCAGGCAGATTATTTCGGATGTGGAGTATGATTTTTCTCAAAATGGATTGAAAATTTATTATGGAGTTTCTAAATCCAAGTTGACTCAAGAGAAAATGAATCTTCTTGATTTATGGATAAAATCTTCAAAAGTTAGAAAAACTTTAGAACTTTATAATGATTTAAATCTTTTGGTAATGGGATTTTCAGATGGTAGAGGAGCCCTGCAAAAAAATATATATTATGCACAGGAAAGAGCAAAAAAAGTGTATAAGTATCTGATAAAAAAAGGGATACCCTCATCTCGAATAAGCTTTATTGCTTCGCCTACCCCTTTAGCAGAGATGGTGAATGAAAAAAGTTATGAAGGACGCTTAGTGCAGATTAAATGGATAAAAAATGATAACTAAAAAAGTAATATTAATTGGTGATTTTGCAACTGGCAAAACAAGTTTAATACGTCGTTATGTTGATAACCAGTTCAGTGATGATTATCTTACAACGATAGGTGTAAAGATATCTAAAAAACATGTACAAATTTCACAAGAGTTAGAGTTGCAGCTTATGATCTGGGATATAGAAGGGCGAACAGATCTAAAAGAGACAAATCCTGCTTATGTTTTAGGGGCGCACGGTGTGATTATTGTGGGGGACAGTACCCGTCAAGCAAGTATAGACAACATACCTTTGCACCTGAAATTAGCACAAAAATTACTCAAAAATGTTCCTGCTGTAGTAGCCTTAAATAAGGTTGATTTACTTACGGAAGATGTCCAAATGAAAAGCATAGTTTCATACCTTCATGATTCTCTTGAAGGTGTAGAAGAGATTTTTGAAACTTCTGCAAAAGATGGCAGAAATGTAGAAGAACTTTTTCTTTCACTGAGCAAAGCTATACTAAAATAATAGAGTTAAAAAAAGGAGACTCAAATGCATATACAAGAAGTTTTGAATGCTATTTATGAGCGACAACATCATTATGAATATATAGTGGCTGATACAAAGCTACAGTGTATTGAGTTTTCTGATAATGTTATTAAATATATTGATATACAACAGGCTTCTCATATGTATACTGATATTGTAAATCTTATTCCTGAATTTATTGGGTTGGAGAGTGAACTTTTACAAATAGGTGAAGGTACAAAAAAGAGTTTGGAAATCCCCTTGGTTTATAAAAATGATGCGTATATTACAATCAGTGTACAGGCAGGAAGAAAAAATAAATTTGAAGCAATTAATACAATTGTTATTTTATTTGAAGATGTGACTGACTTTGTGAAAATGCAACAGAAAGTTGTTCAGGATAGAAATGATAAAGAGTTGCTTGTTTTAGAACTTGATAAAGCTAATAAAATGCTTGCAAAATATAATAAAGATATAACAGAACTTGTCGAAAAAGAAGTAGAGAAGAATACTCGTCTGACAAATGAAATAATTGTAACACAACGTGAAGTCATTGCAACTATGGGAGCAATTGGCGAGACGCGTTCCAAGGAAACAGGGGATCATGTTTTACGGGTAGGTGAGTATGCAAAAGCATTGGCATTAATGGTTGGACTCTCTTTAGAAGAGGCAGAAGAGTTGAGAATGGCAGCACCAATGCATGATATTGGAAAAGTAGGAATTGAAGATGCCATTTTAAACAAACCGGGAAAACTTACAGAAGAAGAGTTTGAAATTATGAAAAAGCACTCTTTATTTGGCTATGAAATGTTAAGCGGTTCACAACAAAAGCTATTGCAAACGGCAGCAATTGTAGCATATGAACATCATGAAAGATGGGACGGAAGCGGATATCCCAGAGGGCTTAAAGGTGAAAATATCCATATTTATGGGCGTATTATTGCAATAGTAGATGTTTTTGATGCTTTGGGACATGACAGAGTTTATAAAAAAGCATGGCCACTTGACAAAATTTTAGATTATATTCAAGCCGGGAGTGCAAAACAATTTGATCCATTTTTAGTAGAACATTTTTTAAAAAATATACAGGTTTTTACAGATATTCAAACAGGTTATAAAAATAAAGAAATAAGTATGATGAAGAACTCCTAAAAAATCAAAAGATTTTTAGGAGTCTTTCGCATGAATTTCTTCAAGTTCTTCGAGTCTCTCCATCTTTTTGTAGTGATGGAGATTGAGGCTGACAAATTTATATGAGAGATAAATAATAACCGGCCAGCTGAGATACCAAATTGATTCTGCTAAATATTCCATAATTTCTCCTAGTAGTGATGTGGGTCAGATTTGACTTCATCTATTGTGATTTGTGACTTGTCCATTGAACGCCATACAAATATAATGTAGAGCAAAACAACAGGAACAAGCAAAGATACAATGCTCATTACCTCAAGTGTATACTGACTTCCTGAACTGTTTTGAATGGTCAGTGAGCTTTGCATATCTGCAAGTGACGGGTAAAAAGCCGAATAGTCAAGTCCTAAAATTAAAAAGAGAACCAAAACCGTAAGAATGACGCCAAATCCGCTAAACCAGATAGCTTTTTGTGCATTTTTTGTTACAGCTATAAATACTCCGTAGAGTAGGGATAATACGCCGACAAGCAGTAAAGCTATTAAAAGAGGCATATCCATAAAGCTGTGTAAAAATTTCATACTCTCAACACTGACAACAAAAGTATCGGCATCGTATCGCAAACCATCCATAAATAAAATACTAGCGAGTACATACAGAAAAAGAATCAAAAACATTGCAAAGTTAACGACGACAACTTTTTTCACTCTTGCTGTAATACTTGGAACATCCACATTGTTCAAAAAATACAAAGCACCCTGAAATCTTGAAAGAAATACAAGCATAAGTCCAAAAGCGACATTAAAAGGGTTTAAAAGTGCTTCTAAACCATAGCTCTGCATTGTCCATTGAGAAAGATTATACTCATTAACGGTAAAATTACCACCAGTAAAAAGTGTTGCTACTGCTACACCGATTAAAAATATTCCAAGGGAGCCGTTGATGTATAGAAGTGTTTCATAAAAACGCTCTCCATAAAAATTATCCGGTTTTTTTCTGTACTCATAAGCTACTGCTTGAATGATAAAACAAAAAAGAATACCCATCCAGACATAATAGGCTCCACCAAAACTTACCGCGTAAAAAAGTGGCATTGCAGCAAAAAGTGCACCACCAAACATAACAAGCATAGTAAAAGTAAGCTCCCATTTTCGCCCGAGTGAATTTACCAAAACATCTCTTTCATCTTCTGTTTTTGCCAATGTATACAGCAGTGTCTGTCCGCCTTGTACAAAGGTCATAAAGACAAACAAAGCTCCTAAAAGACTTATAAGAAACCACCAGTATTGTTGTAAAGTTAGTAAATCAAACATTTAATGTCCCTCCGGCCCGATTTTTATCTGTTTTAACATGATTTTAATTTCAGCTATAAGCAGAGCTGTAAAAAGCACGGCAAAGAGCCAAAAGGTAATCATAACACTTGTTGAGGCAATATTTGAAGCTGCCATGCCTACCGGGAGTAAATCCTGAATAGCCCAAGGCTGGCGTCCAGCCTCTGCTACTATCCATCCGGCTTCTTGGGCGACATAGCCCATTGGAATGGTTGCCACTGCGAGATAGAGCAGCCATTTTTTGTTGTGCATTTCATTGGTCATCGAATAATAAAGTGTCACCATAAAAAGAACTAAAAACCATGTTCCAAGACCTACCATTGTATGAAAACTGTAAAAGCTCAGTGCAACATTAGGTACAGCATCTTCAGGTTTTTTCAAATACCCATAGCCCATATAAGCCTGGTTTTTTTCAAAAGTTTTGAGTGCTTTGGAAGCTTCTGTAAGATTTCCTTCTTCTTTTAATTTTTTATAGGCGCTTAACGCTGCAACAGCGATTTTACCTTTTTCCATCTTTTGTGGGATGGATAAAATGCCATATTTTTCACTTCCCTGCATTAAGTTTTCAATTCCGGGAACAAAAGCATTCAAATCATGGTAGCCTAAAAATGAGAGTGCACCGGGAATTTCAAAGCTGAAAAGAAAAGGGTCCAATTCATCGCCTATCTCTTTAGCCGTGTCAAGTACACCAAATGCAACAATTCCCGCACGCTTTTCTCCATCATAAAGTCCTTCCATCGCTGCTAGCTTCATAGGTTGATTCAATGCTACTTGATGTGCTGATTCATCACCTGTTGTCACTAAAAATAAAGAAGTAATGAGTCCGAAACTTGAAGCTACTATAATGCTGCGTCTAGCAAATTGTGTATCGCGTTTTTTCAGCAAATACCAGGCGCTGATACCGATTACAAAGAGTGATGCAAGCACATAACCACTACTGATAGTATGTAAAAACTTACTCACGGCATTAGGATTAAAGAATACTTCCCAGAAGTTCACCATCTCATTTCTTGCTGTATCTGGATTAAATTTCATTCCCACTGGGTGTTGCATCCAACCGTTTGCAACCAAAATCCAAAGTGCTGAGAGGTTTGAACCTATGGCAACGAGCCATGTTGAAACGAGGTGCATTTTTTTACTGACCTTGTCCCATCCAAAAAACATTACGGCAAAGAATGTTGATTCCATGAAAAATGCCATAAGTCCTTCAATGGCAAGTGGTGCACCAAAGATATCTCCTACTATCCATGAGTAGTTGGACCAGTTTGTACCAAACTCAAACTCCATAATAATTCCGGTTGCAAGACCTATAGCAAAGTTAATGGCTAAAAGCCCCATCCAGTATTTTGTAGTTTGTTTCCACTTTTCATCACCAGTTTTTACATAAATTGTTTCCATTATAGCAACGATAAATGTGAGACCGAGTGTAAGCGGTACAAAAAGCCAGTGATAGAGTGCCGTAAGAGCAAATTGCGCCCGTGACCAATCAACAAGCAAATCAGTGTGTTCCATATTAATTATCCTTTGTGAGTTGTTGTAAAATGTATTGACTTCTTTGCGCATCAGTAGCAAAGTTTTCTTGTAATACATTTGGGAAGAACAGCCATTTTACGATGGCAAACATGACAAATAGTTTTACAGCTATGAGAATCCAAAGTGTTTTTCCTATTCTCATATTTGTAAAACCATCGTAATATAAGTAGAAAACGGATTGAAAGAGATGAGTGATGTGTGTTTTCATTTGAGAATATTATTCCAATAAATATTAAAAATTAATAAAAATAAGTTATTAATATAATTATTTTTATTAATGATAAGTTTTAACCTCTAATGTTTTTAAAAACAAGGTTTTTTAGGCTTCTTTGTTCGTTAGCACTGGCAAATTCAGGAAGGTTTTCAAGGCGTTTTTCAAATTTAAAACTTGGTGCCCACTCTTTTATCATATTTATAATGAAATCACTTTCAAGTTCAGGGGAATTTAAGCAGGCTAAAAGAGTGCAGTTTTCACTTGCAATTTGCGGCAGTTTTTTGATGAGCTTTTCATAATCTTTTGTTGCTTCAAAACTTCCGCGCTGAAAACTTGGAGGATCAATGATTATCATATC
>JALSKR010000161.1 GCA_026988735.1 Sulfurimonas sp. | reverse complement strand
GTAGGTTACTTTTGATTGCAGAAGTGCAAGACAAAGTAGTGGTAAAATTATTTTTTTCATTTATATCTACTCCTTAAATTCAAACATAAAATGCTAACATAAATAATTAACTTGTTGTGCTAACGCCCAAATCACTTGCCGTAAAAAGGGGCGATTTTTTTGCGTATTTTTGCAAAAAAAGTGACGCTTTTTACGGTCAAGTGGATTTTTTTGTTATACGTTTATGATGCATTGTAGCCAAATTTGACTGTCTGTAATTTTTTCTTCCAAAGGCTTTCGCGTTGTATAACTTCTTCGGGTACCAATGATGTAGAAAGTACTTCTAAGATTGTAAATTTAAAGTATTCTTCAAAGTACTCTCTAGATTGAATAGCATAGAGTTCTTTGAGTTCTTTATTATTACCATGACAACCATAAATGTAATCAGACCACCTTCCCCAAATACCCTGGCTACCATAAGCGGAACCAACGTAATGTTTTCCTGATTTCTGATCTGTTAATAGGTAAACTCCATAAACACTGCTTAAAGCAACTTTCCAATCATTTAATTCATTTTTTATCACTATATTCATAGACTCAAAACTATGGTTTATTTTGTCGTATGATATAAACTTCTCACCTTGATATTTGTGCTGAGAGATTGATGAAATAGTTGAATAAGAAAAAATATAATCAGGGTTGAAAACTGTCCCTCTTGTGTTGTCACCTTGATAATCAATTGTTAAGCGACCAATCAACTCTGAGTATTGAGAGTCTAACTCGACTTCATACTTTGAATGGTCTCTGTTAATTATATTAAAAATACCACCAAACAAGAACTTCGAGCCTGATATTTGTGCAAAAGTAACTATCTTATTTCGGACAAATCGTTCTTTCTTCTTGCCCCTGTATACTTGCCAACTTGTCCATTCGTCGAAACTTCTCGCTAAAACATCTATAGGTCGAGTTCCTTCAGGCTCCTGCTTTGCTAAATGAAACCTGTAAATAGAGTTATCATTCAATTCTGGAAATATTAGATCTAATTTCATTAATACCTCAAAACGTATAACGCCTGCTTCACCAGCTGCCGTGAGTGGCGCGTATTTTGCGGCTTTTTGCAAAATGCGTGACGCTTACGGCAGTCTGCGTGCAAGCAATTGTTATGCCTTATTAACTACCAATGGGTGAACACAGTTCAAGCAAAATACCAGAGGGGCAACGCACATAAGAAACCACTTGCCCCCAAGGTTTTGACTCTGGTGCTTTCAGTTCAACAGCACCAGATCCAATTGCATTACTATGAGCCAAGGAAACGTCGTCAGTAATTAAAGCGATTTCAATGCCCAACGGTTCTTTTGACTCAGAGGCACTCACATATCCGCCATGAAAATTTGATTTCCCCAATTCATGTGAAGCAAAGGACAATACCGTTTCACCTGTTTCAAGTTCACCGTAGTCCTTTTCATCTGTTATGAATTTTCGTTTCATAGCAAAGGCTTCTTCAAAAAAAGATAGTGCTCTTTCTACATCTGAAACATAGTTAATCGTATATCCAAATTTTACCATTCAGTTTGCCCCTAGTTTTTGACAGCCTCTGCTACGAACACACTAACTTCTTTTTTATCAATATCTTGTTTTTCGACAATCTTCAAATATCTTCTTTTCTTACCCTTTCCTTCAAGTAGACCAGATAGGTCTGGGAAGTTAGCACCATTACTAAATTCAATAGAAATATGCTCTTTGTAAGGAAATATACCACCTATTAATGTATTGGATTGATTAAAAACTACTCCGCCATATTTTATATCTTCTATGAGATCGCTATTCGCTGTAAGAAATATCTTTCTTATTGCCTCAATAAGCTCCAACTTATCAGATGATATTGATTGCAAGTCATCCATGAATTTATTTACTTTCAGATTTTCAGAGTATTTCATATTTCCTCGGTGTGATTTTTTAAGGCATAACGCCATGGTCACTTGACGTTGGCAGATATTCGGTGAACCCTGCAAAAGCACAGACTTTTGATAAACGATGAGCTTAACAAAAAATCTGCGCTGCCAACGGTCAAGTGGACCAAATTGTTACAT
>JALSKR010000160.1 GCA_026988735.1 Sulfurimonas sp. | reverse complement strand
GGATTGTACTCTATAGAGAGATAAGGACTTATGTATGTATCAAAAAAATTCTCAGGAGCACGCTCGTGCAAATCTATAAATATATGAAACATATTCTCACCAAGTTCGGCTCTGTTTTTTGCATCCATTTTAAAGCCGATAACAGAGGTTACAGAGGAGACATCTTCATTATTGATATTTTTAAGGATGATATTTTCCAGTTTTGTTACAATTTTTTCTGTATCTTTAAGTTCATTGTTAATATTGACTTTTCCATATACATATATTTGCGTATTGTCAAAATCCGGAAAAAGCTGAAACTTTGCATTTTTAATCATTACAAATTCAAGTAAAATAATGCTTACAACAATAACACTCAAAGAGAGAAACTTTCTTTTAAAAAGAAAATGCAAAGTTTTGCTGTACCAGTTATACATTTTTTGCCAAAACTGTTTTGTAAAACTCCCTTCTTTGGAGACTTTTAAAAAGTCATGTGCATGCAACGGAAGAAAGTAAAAAGCTTCAAAGAGTGAAGAGAGTAGAAGCACCGTTATCATTATAGGAATTATCTTAATAAACATTCCCATTTCCCCTGTCATCAAAAGCATAGGTAAAAAGGCAAAAACTGTTGTCAGTGTTGCTGTAAGCACGGCTGGAAACATCTCTGCTGCACCTGTAATAACCGCTTCTTTTCTATCCATCCCCTCTTCAAGGTGTCTGTATATGTTTTCAGCAACTACTATTGCCTCATCAACAAGCATTCCAAGAGCAATTAATGCACCTAAAAGTGAAAGCATATTGAGACTGTCCCCTAATATTTCTGTTACAATAAGCCCTATCATAAAACTTACAGGAATACCGAGTGCCACAACAAATGCTATGCCCCTGTTGATAAAAATCAGCATTGCCAAAAAGACAAGCATAAGACCAAACATTATATTTGAAAAGACAGTATTGAGACGGTTTTTGATCCATACAGAAGTATCCGTATAGATGTTGTAATCCAAATCAGGATGCTTTGCTTCCTGTTTTTTTAAAAGCGCTCGTATCTCTTTTACCAAAGCGATAGCATTACCGTTTTTGCTCTTTGTAACATTGATTGAAATATTTCGTACACCATTATAGTGAGAGAGTTCAACTTCATCACTCAACTTGAAAGAGACCTTTGCAATATCGCCGATTTTAACTCTTTTTCCGCCAACATCAATCAGTGTATTTTCAACGGCTTCTTTTGTCTTTTCACCGTTGTATGTTGAAATATAAAGATGATTTGCTTTTTGCTTGATGGTTCCTATAGGAAAAATCGAACTTATTTTGGAGAGTTGTGCGATAACCAGTGTTGAAGAGAGTCCGTAGGCTCTGATTTTTTGCGGGTTGAGCTGTATATCCAACTCTTCATCGGCATCACCGCGAATTGTGATGTCGCTCAAATCTTTAAACTTACTCAACTCAGATTTAAGTTCATCTGCATGTTTGAGCAGTGTTTCTTTAGAAACATCTCCCGAGAGTGCTATCAGTACAAGAGGAAATGCATGTGTTTTGATTTTGGCAACAGGCTCATTCATATCTGCCGGCAAATCTTTTTTTACACTGCTCACTACATCTTTGACATCATTGAGTACTGTAATATTGTCTGAACCGTTTTTAATATCTGCACTGATGCTGAATGAACCGTTTTTAATACTGCTTTTTATATCTTCAAGTGCATCAATATTTTGTAAATCATTTTCAATACTCTGCACAACCATTTTGTCCAAAATATCAGCCGATGTTCCGGCATAGCCACCTTTTATGGTTATTTTATCCATATTCATCGGAGGGAAAATCTCTTTGGGTATATTTATATATGCAAAAATGGAGAGCATAAAAATAAAGAGTAATAGTATATGATTTAAAAGTGGTTTTTCTATAGCAAATTCTATAAACTTACGAATCACTGCTGTTCCTTAAAAGAGAGTATCTAGTATTTGATTTTTAAATTTTATCGACTCAACAGAGGCACGGATGAGTTTGTTTTCTTCTTTGAGCGTATCATACTCTACTTTGAGTTTTGCAATATCTCTGCTTTTAAAGTAAATCTGCTCTGTAATATA
>JALSKR010000159.1 GCA_026988735.1 Sulfurimonas sp. | reverse complement strand
GTGCACTGTGCCGAGAGTGCCACGGCAATTACCAGTTCATAGGCATTTTTATAATGCAGTTCCGTAACTGCATCACTGTAGCGCTCCACAAAACGTTTTTGGATCTCTTGGATCTCTTTTTTTGTTGTTTTTTTCATAAATGTATTTTAGCAACTTATATGTTATAATCAAAGCAATGACTTTTTAAAAGGGGTAAAATATGGGCATATTTTCACTGTTTTGGAAACAAAAAAGCACACATGTATATGATACGAGGAAAGAAAAAGAGACACTTTTTTCACAATTGGACAAAGATTTTTTTGTTGAAGTGGCAGACAGCAGTGACACTATGATGCTCTATTTTCTGCAAGGCGAAGGGTGGATAGGTGCAAATAAAACTTTTTTCAGCACAATGAACTATTTTGATATAAAAGATTTTAAAAGAGCCAATGAAAGTATTCGTGATATGTTTTTGAGTGAGAGTGAAGAGATCTTTACAGAGTCTGACAAAAGTTGGCTGGATTATATTAAAAAATACAAAAGTGATGGTTACAAGGTAAATATGACCGATGCAAAGGGACAAATTCTCAGTATTGAGGCAAAGTGTCACAAGTATTCAAAAAACACGAAACTGTATATTTTAGAATTAAAAGATGTTACAGAGTTGGAAAAAGCACGATCGCAGGTGAAAGAGGTTGAAAAGTTAAAAACAAAATTTTTGGCCAATATAGGGCATGAATTTAGAACTCCGATGAATGGAATTCTCGGATTTATAGAACTGCTCAAAGAAACGCATCTCAATGAACACCAAAATGAGTATCTTGAGATGATAGATTATTCTTCTAAAAACCTGATGAATAATATTGAAAGTCTCTTGGATTTGGCACAGTTGCAAAGCGGGCGTCTTACAGTGGAGGCAGAGCCTTTTAACCTTCTCGTTGCAATGGAAAAACTCATTTATACATGTTTTGACAAGGCAAGCAACAACGGTGTACAGGTTATGAGTTTTATAGACCCGAAACTGCCACAGGAACTCGAAGGTGATGCGAACAAAATTTTGCAGGTTATGCGTTCTATCATTCAAAATGCAATTAAGTTTACACCGCATGGCGGCAAGGTTATTATAGAAGTAAAACTTTTAAAACGACTCCAAAACGGAGCCTGTTCTGTCGGCTTTAGTGTAAAAGACAATGGTCAGGGAATGTCTCAAGAACAGATATCCCTTATGGATGAACCTTTTACCGCAGGCAGTCATGCAGATGAAAGACTTGGAGTCGGGCTGAGTCTCTCCAGTGGTCTGGTCCGATTGATGGGATCAGAATTACGTATAAAAAGTGAATTAGACAACGGTACATATGTGAATTTTGTTCTTGATTTTAAAGCTTCGAGAGGACAAAACTACAAAATGATGCCAAATAAAAAAGCGAAGGTGCTTTTGCTCGATAAAGAAAAGGTTGATGACGCCAACTTCCTGACTACCTACTTACGCTCTTTTGCTATTGATGTTACCAAATCTTCCGAACTCAATGATGATATCTATACGGATATTGATGAACTATATGTAGTAGGTGATCAGGGAGATTCGTCATGGATGCTGGATCTGGCGACATATAAAAAGCAGGCACCTGTTGTTTTTCTTTTGGATGAAGATGAAAAACTGCAAACAAAGATGACACACATTATTGATGAAGTGATAGAAAAACCGTTACTGGCCAGTGTAATAGCCAAACATCTGTATATGGCAAACAGCTACAAATATACCAATGAAGAGAAAAACGAACTTACTCTCAAAGATAAAACCGAGGCTTTGGTTGTGGAGGATAATCTTATCAATCAGCGTCTGATAAAAATACTCTTAGAAGAATATAACATAGATGTCTCTACCGCCTCTAACGGACTTGAAGCGGTAAAAATGTATAAAGAGAAAAAATATGACATTATATTTATGGATATAGATATGCCGTATATGAACGGGATTGTCGCAACCAAAGAGATTAAAGATATGATGCTCTTAAAATCACAGGCTCCTATTGTTGCCCTGACAGCTATGGCAATGGAAGGGGATAAGGAGATGCTTCTGGAAGAAGGGCTTGATGATTATCTTTCAAAGCCGCTTACAAGAGACAAGCTGGAGTATATTTTAGACAAATACCTTAAAATAACCTATGAAAATGAATCTGTTTAATAACTATTAATATATTGTTATTAAACTTCTCTTTATCAATTTAGTAAGGAACTCTATAATGAATAAAATTACAATGTTATTATCTGCCCTGTTGTTGACAGGTTCAGTCGTCTGTGCAAAAACATTAGTTACCGTAAATGGAAAACCGATTACCCAGGAAGAAGTCGATCAGGAGCTGATGCAGGCGACACAGGGGCGTTTTAATCAGGTGCCGGCTGATCGTCAGGCTGCATTCAGACAGCAGGTTCTTCAGCAACTCATAGGCAAAGAACTTATTTATGATGATGCAAAAAAATCAGGAATTATTAATTCTCAAGAGTATAAAAGTGAGTACAAGAAACTTGAGCAAAGAATGAAAAAAGAGCTTGCTATTCAGGTTTGGCAGAAAAAACTGCTTGATGGCATTAAAATTTCAACAAAAGAGTTAAAAGATTACTACAACAAGAACAAAGAAGAATTTAATGAAAAAGAGAGCGTACATGCTCGTCATATTTTAGTCAAAACAAAAGAAGAAGCGGAAAAAATCATTGCGCAGTTGAAGCATTTAAGTGGTGGAAAACTCAAAGAGAAGTTTATAGAACTGGCGAAAAAAGAGTCAACAGGACCAAGTGGACCAAAAGGCGGAGATCTCGGATATTTCAGCAAAGGGCAAATGGTACCTGCTTTTAATGATAAAGTATTTTCTATGAAAAAAGGCGAAGTGACGCTAAAACCCGTAAAAACACAGTTTGGATACCATGTTATTTATGTGGAAGATAAAAAACCGTCAATGACAAGAAGTTTTGATGAGGTAAAAGCATTTATAGAACAGCGTCTGAAAATGGAAAAATTCAAAGCTGTTATGAAGAAAAAAATGGACGAACTGCAGAAAAAAGCATCTATCAAGTAGTAATGCATGCAAAACTCTCCTCTTTCTAAAATTATTTTAGAAGAGAGAGAGTTTTTTGTCAAACGCGATGACCTTATTGATCCCTGTTTGGCAGGGAACAAATACAGAAAACTCTACACTCTTCTAAATACTCCAGAGACTACTTATGACACACTGATATCGTATGGCGGGACACAGTCCAATGCTATGCTGGCACTTGCCGCATTATGCCAGAAAAAAAAATGGAACTTTCTCTACTATACAAAAAAACTCTCTGCAACACAAAAATACGAATCTGCAGGAAATTATGCGCATGCATTGAAATTAGGTATGCAGCACATAGAGATAGAAAATGATTTCTATAAAGAGTTTATCGCTTCTTTACGCTTACATGTAAATGCAAAAACCTGTTTTGTTGATCAGGGTGGCGCTGTACAAGAAGCAAAAGAGGGATTGGAAGTTTTAGCGCAGGAGATACAAGAACAAAGCAGAGACTTACATGTAAAGGCAGTCGCAACACCTTCTGGCACAGGGACAACAGCACTTTTTTTAGCACTTGCTTTACCTGGGTACAGAGTTTATACAACACCCTGTATAGGAGACAGCAGCTATCTTAAAGAGCAGATGCGTGCTTTGGCAGAAATTCCGGACAATCTTGTTATCCTGGAACCAAAGAAAAAATACCATTTTGCAAAGCCTTATAAGGAATTTTATGAGATATACAAGGCTTTACATGTAAAGGGAATTGAGTTTGATCTGTTGTATGCTCCTGCAATGTGGCAGGCACTGCTCGAACAGACAAGTGAAAAGATTATCTATATACACAGTGGAGGAGTCAGCGGAAATGAAAGTATGCTTGAACGTTATAAGAAAAAAGGACTTGTGAGTAATCGTGCTAAGATTTCTTGACAAACAGAGACTCAGGTTGGTATAATTGAATTTGCAACTTAAGTAGCAAAATTAAGTTCGTGATAAGTATATAATTCCAGCATAAATAAAAAAAAAGGATTGAGAGATGAATAACATTTTTGAGAAATTAACACATAATATGACAGAGGCAATTGAGAGCGCATTGTCTTTGGCTTTACATAACAAAAATCAGGAAGTGACACCGATTCACTTTTTGTGGGCACTTTTGACAAATTCGGATTCTGTACTGAACCAGATGTTCAACAAGTTGGGTATAGACAAAGTTGCAATGGAATTAGATATTAAAAGTATGGCAGAAAAACTGCCAAAATCTTCCAGTGTGACAAAAGAAAATATCAAACTTTCACAGGACTTTGTAAGAACACTTGAAAACGGTATAGGTCTGATGACAAAAAACGGGGATTCTTATCTTGCTGTAGATACCTATATATTGGCAAATTTGAATACAGAGCCGTTTTCAACAATACTGCCAAAATATATTGATGTAATGCAGTTGAGCAAAGAGCTTGAAGCTGCACGCGGAGGTGCTAAAATTGATTCGCAGACTGCTGATGAAACATTGGAAGCACTTTCAAAATACGGAATTGATTTAACAAAAGAAGCAGCCGAGGGAAAATTGGCACCTGTAATCGGACGTGATGAAGAGATAGCACGAACTATGCAGATTTTGATTCGTAAAACGAAAAACAATCCAATGCTCCTGGGTGAACCGGGGGTTGGTAAAACAGCATTGGTTGAAGGGCTTGCTCAGAGAATTCAAAGTGGCAATGTTCCGACATCACTGCAAAACAAGCGTGTCGTTGCGCTTGATATGTCTGCTTTGATAGCCGGTGCAAAATACCGTGGTGAGTTTGAAGACAGACTCAAAGCAGTTATTGATGAAGTAAAAGAAAACGGAAATATTATTCTGTTTATTGATGAAATTCATACTATTGTCGGAGCCGGAGCGAGTGAGGGTTCAATGGATGCTGCAAACATCCTAAAACCTGCGCTTGCCCGTGGAGAATTGCATACAATCGGTGCAACAACACTGAAAGAGTACAGAAAATACTTTGAAAAAGATGCTGCATTGCAACGTCGTTTCCTGCCGATTAGTGTGGATGAACCGAGTGTGAATCAGTCACTTCAGATTCTTCGCGGAATCAAAGAGAGACTTGAAGCACACCATAATGTCAGTATTGCAGACAGTGCATTGGTTGCTGCGGCAAAACTTTCAGACAGATATATTGCGGACAGATTCTTACCGGATAAAGCGATTGACCTTATTGATGAAGCGGCAGCGGAACTCAAAATGCAGATAGAGTCTGAACCAAATGAACTCAGTGCGGCAAAACGTAAACTCTCAGAGCTTATGGTTGAGAAAGAAGCACTGAAGATGGAAGAGACACCGGCAAATAAAAAGCGACTCGAAGAGATAGAAAAAGAGTTGGCTGATATTGAGGAAAAAGTAAGAAAACTTGAGTCACAGTTTCAAACTGAAAAAGAAGTTTTTGAGAAAATCTCAGCAATAAAAGCTGAAATAGAAGCAAAACGCCGTGAAGCAGAGCTTGCAAAAAGCCGTTCTGAGTTTAACCGTGCTGCAGAAATTGAGTATGGAGAAATTCCAAAACTCATTGAAGAAGAAAAAGCCTTAAATGAGCAGTGGAACAGAATGCAGGCGGAAGGAACACTTCTGAAAAATTCTGTTGATGAAGAGTCTATTGCCTCGATTGTCAGCAGATGGACAGGAATTCCTGTAAACAAAATGCTTCAAAGTGAAAAAGATAAAATTTTACACGTAGAAGATGTACTCAATGAAACTGTTGTAGGACAATCACAGGCGACACATGCAGTAGCACGTGCCATCAAGCGTAACAAAGCGGGTCTGAGTGATAAGAACAGACCTATAGGCAGCTTTATGTTCCTCGGGCCTACAGGAGTCGGTAAAACACAGACTGCAAAAACTTTGGCGAAGTTTCTGTTTGACTCTGAAGATGCACTCATTAGAATTGATATGAGTGAATATATGGAGAAACATGCTGTTTCACGTCTGGTCGGTGCTGCACCAGGATATGTCGGATATGAAGAGGGCGGACAGCTTACTGAAGCGGTAAGAAGAAAACCTTACTCTGTTGTACTTTTTGACGAGGTGGAGAAAGCGCATCCGGATGTGTTTAACATGCTGCTGCAAGTGCTTGATGACGGTCGTCTGACAGACAACAAGGGTGTTACGGTTGATTTTAGCAACACTATTATTATCTTGACATCAAATATTGCAAGTGACAAGATTATGACACATGCCGGAAGTCCTGAACTTGAAAGTATGGTTATGTCTGAACTCAGAAAGGCTTTTAAACCTGAGTTCTTGAACAGACTTGATGAGGTTGTTATATTTAATGCACTTGGTAAAGAACAGATTAAAGGTATCGTTGACATATTCTTTAATGAAATTGTGAACAAAGTCAAAGAGAGAAATATTGAACTTTCTTTGAGCGAAGAGGCAAAAGAGTATATTGCAGAAGCAGGATTTGATCCTGTATACGGAGCACGTCCTCTAAAACGTGCATTGTATGAAATTGTCGAAGACCGTTTGGCTGATCTTATTCTTGAGGGCACAGTCAAAGAAGGTTCTCATGTTGAATTCACTGTTGTAAACGGTGAGGTGGAAGTTAAGGTTTCTTAAACCTTAACCCCATTTTAAGTAAAGTTTTTGTACACTTCCGAACTTAAATCAGATAAGGATATGTCGATATGAAAAGAACATACCAACCACATAATACACCTAGAAAACGAACACACGGTTTTAGAGCTAGAATGGCTACTAAAAATGGACGTAATATCATTAACCGTCGTCGTGCCAAAGGTCGTAAAAAATTGACAGTATAGGCGGATTTAACACATTGAAACTTCACAAAGAGTTTCAATATGTTTATAAAAAAGGAAAGAACCAGCACTCGAACAGTGTTGTTCTGTTTTTTCTTCCTCAATCAGGAGTACGCAAAGTAGGTTTTACAGCTACCAAGAAACTTGGCAATGCAGTGAAGCGAAACCGTGCGAAGCGTCGTCTTCGTGCGCTTTTTTGTGAATACTCACATTCTCTAAAAGACGGTATCTATGTTTTTGTTGCAAAAGCAGGAATTTTTGATGCACCATTTGAAAAACTCACCAATGATTTTAACAAAGTATTAACCCGTGCGAAAACTTTTACTTAAGCTTTTATGGCTTTATCAGAAATTTTTTACACTTATCGGCTATGGATCATGTCGCTATTATCCTACATGTAGCGAATATGCACGCATAAATTTCGAAAATAATTCAATTTCAAGTGCTTTTTACCACTCTTTTACTAGAATACTACGTTGCAATCAATTTTTTGACGGCGGAATAGAGTATCCTCTCTTGGATAGACTCTCTTTGCACCCTGCTCATCTTAAGATTGATGCTGTAAAATATTGGTTGGTTCCAAATAAAAAAAACCGCTATTACATCATAAAAAATTTTTTATATAAAGGGTAATTTGTGTTAGACAAAATGTCACCAAATCAAAGATTAATGGTCGCCGTACTGTTGTCAATAATTTTTTTCGTAGGCTATACTGCGATATTTCCGCCAAAAGAACAAAAGGTAGCGCAAAACGCTAAAACAGAGAATGCTGCATCTTTAACAGATACACAAAACAAAGATGTTGCATCACAGGTAGAAGAGGCTTCAGGGCATGCTGTTTCTCAGCAGGAAAAAGTAAACCAGGGTACCTCAAATACGATTGTTACAATTACAAACAAAAATTTTATTTTAAAGATTGATACGCTCGGACGTATATCTTCAAAAGAGTTGCTTGAAGAGAAGTTCAGAAATGATGACAATCTTCATGCACAGGTTATTCCGGAGTTTGGAACGAAACCTCTTTATATCCGTTTCAGTGATGATGCCATCAATGATGAGGCAATGAAAGTCGCATACAGTGCGAATGTAAGTAATGTAGCCTTGGATGACAAGCCTGTTACTGTTACATTGACACAAAAATTGTCAGATCTTACTGTTACAAAAGTATTGACATTTTATGCCGATGGTCATTATGATGCAAAAATATCCACTTCTAAAGATGTAAGACACTATGTCTATCTGGGAGACAGACCACAGGTTTCTAAAAAACTTATGGCAGTTGCCGGAGCACTGATATATACAGATGATGATGTGGTACATATTATAGAAGACGGTGATGCCGAGGGCAGAAAAGTATTTCAGGGTGTGAAGCTTGCCTCTTCGTTTGACCAGTATACGGCAATTATACTGTATGGATTTAAAAAAGAGACAAATGTAATTGTTGAACGCGGAAAAGATGATAATCCTGTTGTCTACTTTGAAGCAGACAAAGATGAAAACATTCACGGGTATATAGGACCTAAAGAGCATAAGGTGCTTAAGGCAATTGATCCTATGCTTACAAATGCAATAGAATATGGCTGGTTTACTTTTGCGGCAAAACCTCTTTTTGCGCTTCTTTCCTGGTTACACGGAATTTTTGGGAACTGGGGATGGGCGATAATTGCCTTGACTGCCATTATCAGAATTGTGTTATATCCTTTGACATACAAAGGTATGGTTTCTATGCAAAAAATGAAAGAACTTGCACCGAAACTCAAAGAGCTCAAAGAAAAATACAAAAAAGATCCACAGCGTCTTAATGCGGCGACAATGGAAATGTATAAAAAACACGGAGCAAATCCATTAGGCGGATGTCTTCCTATGATATTACAGATTCCTGTGTTTTTTGCGCTTTACAGAACACTTTTGAATGCTGTTGAGTTGCAGGGAGCACCATGGATTCTGTGGATTAACGACCTGTCCCGTATGGATCCGTACTATGTGCTGCCGATTTTAATGGGTGCATCTATGTTTTTACAGCAACGAATGACACCAAACAATTTTACAGATCCTATGCAGGAAAAAGTATTTAAATATCTACCTGTCATATTTACATTTTTCTTTGTAACTTTTCCTTCGGGATTGGTACTGTACTGGTTTACAAACAACCTGTTCTCAATTGCACAGCAGTATATTGTGAATCAGCAGTTCAAAAATGCCAAAGATGCAAAAGCGGCACTTGAAAAAAGCAGTGAGAAAAAATAATGATTAAGATTGAGGCAGTAACCTTAGAAGGTGCATTTAAAGATGCAGCCACTGCACTGGACTGTTCTGTGACGCAGTTGGCTGTTGAAGTTGTACAGGCTCCAAGCAGTGGTTTTTTAGGTTTTTTTAAAAAGAAAGCCATAATTGTTGCAACGATAAAAAATGAGATTCCCAAAGAAGAAAAAGAGCAAGAGAGCGAATTACAAAAAGCTCCTCAAAATGTTCCGGAAATTCTGCCGGATGAAAGTGATGATATACAACCGCATACAATGCTTAACGATACAATTATGCCCGCGTCATTTGTGAGTGATCAGGATGAAGATGAACTCGAAGAAGATCTGGCGAGCGGGCTTGCATATACAGCAGACTATGATGATGAATATGACGACATAGCAATAGAAGAAGTTACCGATACTCCAAATATAGAGACAATAGTTACAGAGGTAAAAAAAGATATTAACGAACTTTTTGCTCTTATATGTTTTGATATAGAAAAAGTTGAAGTTTCAGCTTATGACAAAGAAACACTTTTGATTGAGTTTAAAGGTGAAGATGCAGCGCTTCTTATAGGAAAAGAGGGCTATAGATACAAGGCACTCTCTTATATGCTGTTTAATTGGATTAATACAAAATACGGTTTGCAAATACGACTTGAGATAGCAGAGTTTTTAAAAAACCAGGAAGAATCAGTCGGTAGATACTTAACAAATGTTTATGAAAATATAGACAGAGACGGACGGGCACAGACAAAAATACTTGACGGTGTATTGGTACAAATTGCACTCAAAGAGTTGCGTGAACGGTATCCTGACAAATATGTAGTTATTCGTTCTACAAAAGACGGTCTGAAATACATAATCATCAATGATTACCACAACAGCTAGACCATGAATGAGACTATAGCCGCCATTGCAACAGCCAATGGCATTGGCTCTATTGCTATTATTCGTCTGAGTGGTGAAAAAGCTCTGACAATAGCAAAACAGCTTACATGTAAAGAAGATTTCATCCCCAGACATGCCACACTCACAAATATTTACAATAATAAAAATGAGCTTATTGATGAAGCGATTGTTATCTATTTTCAAGGACCATACTCTTTTACTGCTGAGGATGTTGTAGAGATTCAGTGTCACGGTGGTTTTATAGTTGCACAAAGTATTCTCAGAGCAACATTAAAAGCCGGGGCGCGTCTTGCCAATGCCGGTGAATTTTCAAAACGCGCTTTTTTCAACGGAAGAATAGATTTAAGTGAAGCTGAAGCGATAGCACAACTTATAGAAGCAAAAAGTGAAGATGCGGCAAAAATTTTAGCTTCGCAGATGAAAGGTTCTTTGAAAGAATTCATAGAACAGGTCAGAGATGAGATTATTCATATTCTGGCATACAGTGAAGTTACTATAGATTATGCAGAAGAAGATTTACCTCAGGATTTAGTAGAACAGATACAGAGAAAACTTGAGAAACTGTATGCACTGCTTGAAAAAACACTTATTGCTTCAAAGTCAAGAGAGGGACTGATGCAAGGGTTTAAGGTGGCTATTATAGGGAAACCAAATGTTGGTAAAAGTTCACTTCTAAATGCACTGCTTAATTATAACCGGGCAATTGTAAGTGATATAGCCGGCACAACGCGTGACACAATCGAAGAACAGGTCAGAATAGGCACACACCTTATACGCATTGTAGATACTGCGGGTATTCGTGAATCAAATGATGAAATAGAACGTATCGGAATAGAGCGCAGCCTTGAAGCAATTCATGAGAGTGATATTGTTATTGCTTTGTTTGATGCTTCCCGCGTTGCAGATGCACAAGACAAAGAGATACTAAAACTTATTGCGTCAAACAAAGAAAAAAAAGAGATACTGGTTGTTAAAAATAAAATAGATTTGGAAGAAAAATTTGACTTGCCGGGTTTGGCTTTTGATTTGGCATTAAATTCCAAGAGTGATGTTTCAGATTTGGTAAAAAAACTTGAAGAAATAATGGATAGAAACAATGTAAGTGATGAGATTATGCTTATTTCTAAGCGTCAAATTTCTGCAGTTGAAGCTACGATGCAAAATATACAAGAGGCTTTTGAACCGCTCAAAGATCAAGAATTGGAAATATTTTCTTTTCATCTTAATGAAGCTGTAAAAGCAATGGCAGGCATTACCCGTCCGTTTGAAAATGATGAAATGCTCGATAAAATGTTCGGCTCTTTTTGTCTGGGAAAATAAGATGAAACATCTTGCAATAGATTTGGGACTCAAACGCATCGGACTGGCATATTCAGCACATAAAGATATTGTTACTCCTCTTCCTGCAGTAATAAGAAAAAATCGTAATCAGGCTTCTGCTGAAGTCAAAAAAGCCATAAAAGAGTGGGAAGTTGATGCTGTTGTCATAGGTATCCCTCTTGGAGGGAGCAGCGAAGATGAGATGCGCAGACGTATTGCACACTTTATGAATCTGGTTGATTTTGAGGGAGAAATCTTTTATCAGGATGAAGCCGGCAGCTCACTTGAAGCGGAGCATATGATGAAAGGTAAAATAAAATATATCCGTGACGGTCGAGTAGATTCTCTTTCTGCAATGATTATTTTACAGAGATTTTTACTACTTAACACAAAGTAAGCCTGAAATAGCAATATTCCTACTACTTTGGTATGGTATCAATAATATTAAAGCTTCTGTCTACTACAATATAACTATGCTAAATAAAACTATCACATTTACAAATATATCAGAATTAAAAAAAATGGAGCAATTTGCTTCAGACTCCCAAACACTTATTCAGATATTTTGTGCAAACAATAATCTTCAAGAGATAAAAGAGATACAAAACTATTTTACAACAACTTTTCCCCACTCCACTGTTATTGGAACAACAACAGATGGAGCCTTGCACAATACAGATATTTATATTGCATCAAAACATGTTGCAACCTTTACAAAGTTTAAAAAGACAGAGTTGCAGTCTACCCTTGTTGAACACACCGATTCTATACAAATGAGTTACATCTGTGGTAAAAAATTATTAAGAAAAATTCTTCGCCCCAATACAAAAGTACTTATCAGTTTTGCTGACGGAATTCACACAAATGGGGAAGAGTTCTTAAAGGGCATTAACAGTATTAATTCTGACATCGTAGTTTCAGGCGGATTGGCCGGTGACAACGGAGAACTGAAGAAAACTTTTGTGTTTAATAATGAAAAAATTACAGAAAATGGAGCAGTCGGCGTTACTTTAAACTCTGATGCATTGAATGTTTTTACCCACTACAGTTTTGATTGGACACCTATAGGCAAAAAGCTTACAATTACAAAGGCAGTAAAAAACAGAGTATATGAAATAGACGGTATAAGTGCTGTAGATATTTATGCAAAATATATGGGTAAAGAACTGGCTCAAAATCTCCCTCAAATCGGTATAGAATTTCCACTTATTTTTGAAAAAGAGGGTGTAAACATAGGCAGAGCAGTTCTGTTTAAACATAATGACGGTTCTTTGACCTTTGCCGGCAACCTGCAAGAGGGTGAAAAAGTGCGTTTTGGTGTAGGCAATGTTGATAATCTGTTAAAAAGCGGTGAATATCAGCTGGATAAAATATTTGACAGACTGCAGTTTCAACCCGAAGCTGTATTTGTTTACTCCTGTATGGCAAGAAGACGCTTTATGGAAAAATATATAGAGTATGAACTAGAAGGGCTCTCTACGTTTGGTGATATAAGTGGTTTTTTTACCTACGGGGAATTTTTTTCTCATCGAAAAAGTGATTTGCTCAATGAATCCATTACTCTGCTCGGTCTAAGCGAAAGCAACGAAACACTCGAAGCTGTTCATAAAAGAAGCGTAAAGCACAAAAAGAATTTTACAGTGAGTACGGAATATGCACTTGCAAACCTGGCAAACAGTGTATCACAGGAGTTGGCTGAGTTAAATGCCGAACTTGAAAAAAGGGTGCAAAGAAGTGCGGAGTTTATCTACAAGCAGGCATATTTTGATAAATTGACGGAGATGCCAAACAGATTGAGTCTGCTTCATAGGATTGATGAGTGTGTAGGTGAGACAGTTTTTCTGGTAAATATTGATGATTTCACCACTATAAATGATTTTTACGGGCATGCTGTCGGAGATACTGTATTGGTAAAAATGTCACAGTATTTACATGAATTTACTCAAAGTGCAGGAATGGAGTTATTTAAGTTGCCTTCGGATGAGTTTGCGATTATTTCAAACCAAGAGCAAACCTATACCGTTATCGAAAATACAATTCAACAGCTTATAAGCACTATAGAAAAAAAAGAGTTCTTGGTGAAAGATCAGGTTATCCATGTTTCGGTGACTGTTTCTGCAGCATATATCAATGAGAAAAAAACCGGTCTCGCAAATGCTGATATGGTACTTAAAGCTGCGAAAAAAGCACACAAACCCTATTTGATTTTTAATAAATCTTTAGAACTTGCAAAAAAATATGAGTCAAATCTACAAATGGCAAATGAGATTAAAAGAGCGATAGACAATGATGACATTATTCCGTATTATCAGCCTGTTTTTAATATAAAAACAGGAAAACTTGAAAAATATGAAGCTCTTGTGCGTCTGAAAAAAGCTGACGGAAAAATCCTTTCTCCCTATTTTTTCCTTGAAATCAGTGAAAAAATAAGACTCTATCCTAGAATAACTGAGATTATGATAGAAAAAACATTTTCTTTTTTTGCCCGCAACGGTTTGGACTTTAGCATCAATCTCTCTTTTGGTGACATATTCAGTGAAAAAATGCGAAATTTTCTCTTTGAAAAAATCAAAGAGTATGATATTGCAAAACAGTTGACAATAGAGATTTTGGAAACACAGGAGTATACGAACGAAAATATTGTAAACGATTTTACAAAAGAAGTGTATGCATCAGGCGCATCCATTGCCATTGATGATTTTGGAAGCGGATTTGCCAATTTTCAATATATGACAAATATTTCATGTGATTATATGAAAATAGACGGTTCACTGATTAAAAACATCCACCAGGATCAAAATTCGCGCTTGATTGTCGAAACAATTGTTGTATTTGCAAAAAAACTTGGGAAAAAAGTCATAGCAGAGTTTGTACACTCTGCTGAAGTATTGGATGTTGTCAGAGAAATTGGTATAGAATATGCACAAGGGTATTACCTTGGTGAACCACAGGAAAAGCTTATTGAGCCATTATAAAAAGATTATTGCTTGGATGGGCTATTTCGCTGAAACGTTCTTTTAATTCTCTGTCAAAAGTCAAAATAAAGACATTTGTATTTTTCAATCCGGCATCTTGAAAATTTTGCAGCAAAACAT
>JALSKR010000158.1 GCA_026988735.1 Sulfurimonas sp. | reverse complement strand
ATTTATATTATCATACAAAAAGAAGTGTTACAAAAGTGTTAATTTTTTGTTAGAATTGCACTATGAATACAAAAGAAAAAATAAAACGGACAATATTAATAGCTTTGGGTTTTGGACTGGCAACTTACTTGATAATGAGCGGAATGGCGATGTTACATGTAAACAACTAGGAAACTCTTCCTCAGAACCCAGACTTCAGTCTGGGCCATGTGTCTTTAAAGACTAAGGCCTAGGTTACAGAAAAAAATTTAGTTTTTTTCTAAGTTATGCTTTAGCATTAAAAACCTAGGTTCCGAACAGTATTGGTGCTTTAGTCCGGATTGAGAGCAAAGTTCATAGTGACACAGTGCAGTGAACCGTGTTGGTGGATTAAAACCGAGCAGTCTACAGCTACAATATCTCTATTTGGAAATGTTTGTTGAAAAACTTGTAGTGCTTCTTCATCTTGTGGCACTCCATAAGTAGGAACTAAAACAGCACCGTTTACAAAAAGAAAGTTGGCATAGGTGGCAGGGAGTCTTTCTCCCTCAAAGTATACTGCATCACACATCGGCAGGGCAACCAGTGTTAAACCTTGCTCTTTGGCAATCGTCTGCAACTCTTCTTCCATAAGTTTTAACTCATGATAATGTTCATCATTCTTATCGTTACATGTAATGTACATAATGGTTTTTTCATCTATAAATCTGGCAAGTGTATCTATGTGCGAATCAGTGTCATCTCCTGCGAGGTAGCCATGATGTAAGTATAAAATATGTTCAGCTCCCAAAAAGTCTTTTAATTTTTCTGTAATTTGTAGTGGATTAAATTGAGGGTTACGGTTTTTATTGAGCATACACTGGGCAGTTGTTAAAATAATATCTGCTCCGTTACTCTCAACTGCACCGCCCTCAAGAACAAAGTCAATGCTTTTTAGGTTACATGTAAGGTATTTATGTGCAATATTTTGTGTCATAAGATTGTCTTTTTTGGCATCAAATTTATTGCCCCAGCCGTTAAAAGTAAAATCAAGCAAAGTGGTTTTGTTCGCTTCTTGCACACAAAGAGCAGAGCAGTCTCTTGCCCATGTATCATCTGTAAGATACTCTACAAATTCAAGATTTTTTTCATCTCTAAAATGTGCTTTTACTGCATCTATATCATAGCAGACAACAAGGCATTTTTGATATTTTCTAATGGCATTGATAATGTTAACAAAAGTTTCTTGTGCTTCATCAAGGTACTCTGCCCAGTCTGTATCTGCATGCGGAAAGATAATCTGTGTAAAGCTCTGTTTTTCAAATTCGGCGATTAGTCTTTTTTTCTCTTTCATAGTGTATAATTCTCCCATGGCTTACATTACATTAGATAAAAATCATTTTTTTAATAACCTTGATATTATTACAAAACTAACTAAAACTAAAGATAAAACGGCACTTGTTTTAAAAGATAATGCTTACGGACACGGGCTTTTGGAAATTGCACAAATGGCAAAAGAGTATGGCATCACAAAAGCGGTGGTTCGCACCAATGAAGAAGCAAAACAGATAGAAGATTTTTTTGAGTATATTTTGGTTTTGGCAGATTATGCACAAAAGCCAAATGAAAAAATACGATACACGATTAATGATTTGCAGGCGATTAACAAGTTTGTAAAAAACACAAAAGTAGAACTCAAGGTTGATACGGGAATGTGCCGCAACGGCATCAGAATGGATGAACTTGAAGAAGCCTTTGCTTTATGTACAAAACAGGGTCTCAAACTTGAAGCTGTTTTTACGCATCACTCCTCGGCTGATGAAGAGAATGAATACTTTGATTTGCAAAATAAAAATTTTCAACAGGTAAAAAAAGAAGCGAAGAGTTTGGCAAAAAAATACGGCTTTGGCTCTTTACGCTTTCATTCGTGTAACTCTGCTGCACTCTTTCGTACAAATGATTTTGATGAAGAGATGGTACGTGTGGGTATTGCAGCCTATGGCTGTTTGGAACTTCCTTTACATGTAAACGCTTTACATGTAAAGAAACTGGCACCTGTTTTGTCTGTGTATGCAAAAAAAATCTCTGCAAGAAAACTCCAAAAAGGAGAGTGTGTCG
>JALSKR010000157.1 GCA_026988735.1 Sulfurimonas sp. | reverse complement strand
GTGTCATGGCATCGCCAATCACATGAAACGAGATAGTATCTATTTTTGGTCTGCCTGCAAAATACTCATCAAAAGCCGAGAGTTCTATATTTTTTGAAAACTCCAGCTGTTTTAATCTATAGGCTCCCGTACCTATTGGATGGGTATTAAAAGAGGAGTTCATCAGATTTTTTTCATCTTTTAAGATATGCTCTGGCAATATGCCCATCATCCACGTCTCTAAGGCTTTAAAGTAAGGCTTTGTATATGTCACCTCTATTTTATAATCATTCAATATTCTAACATTTTTTACAAAACGAAAACCGGCACTGTAGGGAGAGGCAATTTTATCCGAGATCAGTGTTTTATAGGTAAAAAGCACATCTTTTGCCGTAAACTTTTTGCCATCATGCCACAAAACGTTTTTTTTCAGTTCAAAAACAAGTCTTTTATTATCTTTAAAATAAAACTTCTCTGCCAAATCACCTATAATCTCTTTGGAATCTTTGTCATACTTCACAAGCCCGTTAAAAAGAAAAGATGTTATCTCTCCCGAAGAAGAATCCGTTGCCAAAATAGGATTAAGCCGTGAGGGGTTTGATGATGTGGCAAGATGCAGGGTTGTTGCATTACCATAGAATCCCAAACATAAAAAAAGAAAAAAAACTACTCTCATCATTACTCTATAACTCTATCATTTACCAGAAGTTTTGTATTTTTAAACACTACATCAAAATAAACATTATCAGCATCCTGTTTTACATACGAAACAATCACAGATGCCAAAGGCGTATCTTCTATCATTTTGAGGTAAAGTGCTTTTGCCACTCTTATTTGCATATTCATCTCTACATTTGCCAGAAGCCCAAGAGGCGAAACCTTGAGTTTACTGGCAAAATCTTTGTCCTGTGCTATTGTAACATCACTTTGAATTTTCATACTGCCAAGCTCTTCAACTTTGTTGAGTGTTATATTTTCAAAAGAGAGATCCGACACCTTTACATGTAAACCATGTGCAAGCATTGCAAGCAAAGCCTGCTGTTTTATCTCTTTTGATTGTGCAAGTAACTGCGAAAACCTTTCATAGCTTTGTCTGTCTAAACCCTCAACAGATATATCACTGTTAAATGTTTTGAGAGAAAAGTTTAATCTGTTTGAGTGAAATACCAAAGTATCTATAAAACTTTTTGAATGTAATGCTACTTTGTCATTTTTTTCAGAAGAAGAAGAAGAGCGCATATCTGCATTTTGAACAGTTATATTTATATCATCCTGAGGAGTCTGCATCAAAAAGTTGGTTTGAAATACTTTTGTCTCGGTTGTATAGTGAGAAAAAGATGCAAATTTGCTCCTGTTTTGTAAATTGTTTATCTCAAAAGAGAGTCTGTTTAGGGCATCCTGCAAAGCCAACTTCATTGTTTTTATCTCAAAAGTCAAATGCTCTGCTGCAAAAAGATTCCCCTCTCCTCTAAATCTGGCACCTTCTAACTGCATCCGCACATTTGCACTCTTTTTTACACTGTAATACTCATCTATATCTTTGATAAACCCGTTAAAATCATTACTGAGCACATTGTATTCTACATGATACAAAAACCCTTTTGCATCAAGAAACTCTCTAAAATATTTGTAGGCTTTAGGATTGTTTTTTTTCATCTCCTGCATAAGTCTGTCTGAAAGCCGTAAAGGGTATACCTCCACAGTCACAGCCTTTGAAAAAGGAATATTGCTGTAGGCAACATCTGCACCTATTCTCGCGCCTTGAAAAACTTTCTCTGCAGCTCGGGGCATTCCTGATTTCGTATAAGATCGTAAAAAATTTTGCAATGCCTGTGTATCCTGCAAAACAAATTCAAAATGCTCTTTTGTGTTAAGATAACCGGTCTCTTTTGTACTCTTTTTAAGTACCAAACCCTGTGACTGTAAAAGCTGAATATTTTCATCTATAAGTTTTTGCATAAAACTGTTACCGAGAAACGGAAAAAGAAGAATTACGAGTATAATAATTAGGGTGAGAATGAGCGTTGTTTTTTTCATATAAATACCTGCTTTTTTATGGAACAGACATTATATACTAATAGAGTTAATTTATTTTAATGTGTACTTT
>JALSKR010000156.1 GCA_026988735.1 Sulfurimonas sp. | reverse complement strand
CATTTCTACGCCAAAATATTTTAAAGCCGATAGCAAAAGAACTTGAACTGGGAGAAATTGAACCTGACATGCAGGAGTGGGATTCACTTGTCAAAAAAATTGTACAGCCAAAAGGCAAAGTTGTCATAGGATTTGTCGGAAAGTATCTCGCTCTCAAAGAATCTTACAAGTCACTTACAGAAGCACTTATACATGCAGGAGCGCACCTTGACAGCAGAGTTGAGATCTGCTGGGTTGATTCTGAAGAGATAGAAGAAAGAGGGGCAGAAGCACTTTTAAGTGACTGTGACGGTATATTGGTAGCAGGTGGTTTCGGAAGCCGTGGTATTGAGGGAAAAATTCAGGCTATAGAATATGCCCGTGTAAACAAAGTCCCTTATCTTGGTATCTGTCTTGGTATGCAGCTTACACTTGTTGAATATGCGAGAAACGTACTCGGTCTAGAGGGTGCAAACTCTGTAGAGTTTGATGAAAATACACCGCATCCTATGATTTATCTTATAGATAACTTCTTAGATCAAAGTGGTGGCATGCAACTTAGAACACACCAGTCACCTATGGGCGGAACACTGCGTCTTGGCGAATACCCGTGTGACACAAAAGAGGGTTCACTTTTACGTGAGGCCTATAACGGACAAAAGACAATTTACGAAAGACACCGTCACCGCTATGAAGCAAATCCTGCCTATAGAGAACAGCTGGAAAATGCAGGTATGGTAGTTACAGGTGAATCTAACGGATTGATAGAAACAGTAGAAATAGAGGGACATCCATGGTTTTTAGGTGTGCAGTTTCACCCTGAGTTCACATCGCGCCTACAAACACCAAATCCTTCAATTCTAGCATTTGTTAATGCCAGTTTGAATGCTGAGTAATATACCACACTTAAACAAATCAGACCTTTTTGCACTGCTTTCGCAAAGGTTTGATAAAGAAGACAAAAAACTTTCTCAAATTCCAAATCCACAGTTACTTCATGATGCGGATAAAGCCGCAAAAAAAATTGCACAGGCCATACGCACTAACAAACGTATAACGTTAGTAGGTGATTATGATGTGGATGGCGTCAGTTCTACCGCAATTGTTGTAGAGTTTTTCAAGCAGATTCCTTACCCTCTTGAGGCGATTATTCCAAACCGTTTTGCTGATGGCTACGGCGTGAGTCCTACAGTCTTACAAAGAGTGAATGCTGACTTGATAATAACTGTTGATAACGGAATATCAGCCATTGAAGCAGCCGATATTTGCAAGCAACGAGGAATTGATTTGATTATTACGGATCACCATACTCCTGGTGATGTTTTACCTGATGCCTATGCCATCGTTGATCCAAAGCTCTCTACATGTAAATACCCTTTTAAAGAGATATGCGGTGCAGAAGTTGCATGGCTTCTGCTTGGACTTGTCAAAAAAGAGCTCGCGCTTACTATTGACATGAAGCAGTTTTTGGATATTTTGGCTATTGCGATTATTGCCGATATTATGCCCCTTGTCAACATCAACAGAACGCTTGTAAAAGAAGGGCTTAAACTCATTATGCATTCAAACAGACCTGCCAGTATTATTATCAGGGATTTTTTGAACAAGTCAAACATCACGAGTGAAGATATTGCATTTAACATAGCACCGCGCATCAACTCTGCCGGACGGCTTGAGGATGCTTCTATTGCCCTTGATTTCTATACTGCACCTGATACGCATACAGCCTACAGACAGTTTGAACTCTTAGGTCAGTTAAATGATTTACGAAAAGCCACCGAAGCACAGACAACGCAAGAGGCTGTGTCAAGTGTTAATGAAAATGACAAGGTAATAGTTGTAGCGGGCAAAGGTTGGCATGAGGGTGTTGTCGGTATTGTCGCAGCACGCCTGGTTGATAAATTCGGACGTCCTGCCATAGTTTTGAGCATCAAAGATGAAGAGGCTAAGGGGAGTGCGAGAAGTATCGGTGATGTTAACATCTATGAGCTTATAAAAGAAAATGAACACTTGTTAACCAAGTTTGGCGGTCATAAAATGGCGGCAGGAGTGGGTTTACATGTAAAGGATATAGAAGCATTTAGAGAAGCTATCAATGCAAGTGCACAAAAGATTCCTGAAGATGATTTTATACCAAAAGAACAGATAAGTGGTATTTTGGCAAGCGAAGATATAGATACAGAGTTGCTGCATTTGCTTGAGCAGTTTGAACCCTATGGCGAAGCAAATCTGCGGCCGACTTTTCTTATAAAAGATGCAGAGGTTGTGAGTATAAAACTTATGGGTGCAGACAAATCACATTCACGTATTGAAATCAGACAATATCCACATCAAAGAGAGACTATAGAGCTTATTGCATTTCGACGTGTTTTTGAGATGCCTGAAGATAAAAAAATCACATGTAGCTACTCTGTAGTCAAAAATGAGTTTAACGGCAGGGTTTCTACCCAGCTTTTAGTGAATAAAATCTTTTAGAGATACTACATGCCAAAGATGTATGAGTGTCTAAAAGTCCGCTCTCAAATCACTGCTTTGCAGGCTTTGTATGATAACACTGTGGCACTCAGTACCAGACTGCATGGTATTCAAATTTTTGATCCTGATGATTGTCAAAATAGAAAAGTTCTCTCTATCGCACAGTTAAATTATAAAACAACTGCCGTTGCTGTTCATCCTGGTGAAAAAATTTGCGCCATAGCCAATGGTATTGAAATAGATATCGTTTCTTTAACAAACAAGACTCTTTTGCAAACTATTTATACCGACAATGGTACTGTTACTGCACTTCATTTTATACCAAATACGCCTTATATTGTCAGTTCAACGAACGAGGGCAGGGTTATGCTCTACCGGCATGATACTCAAAGGGAAATAGCCCGTCTTAGCTCGTTTAAACACCAATACATCAATGCTTTTGCTTTTTATAAAAACTATATGGCATGCAGCGGCTATGGAGGTTATGTCAGTATAATTCATCTGCAATCGCACCAACAGATCAAAAAATTTTGTGTTTCCAAAGTAGCTATTGAGAGTTTATGCTTCATAAATGAGCAGACACTTCTGCTTGGCAGCCATGATGGCACACTCTATATACAGAGACTTCACAAAAATGAAGAAAGCTTCTCCTTACATATGCCTTTTGGTGCAATAAAAAATATTATTTATTTTCCTCAGACTGATTTTGCACTTATAAGCGGAAAATCAAAAAGCATTTCGCTTATAAATATTAGAAGAAAAAAGCTTGTAAGCCCGAAATATATCAGCTTCGGGCATGAAGTCGATACTATGATTTTGACTCATGAGAAAAAGCTTATCGTTGCTTTAAAAAACAAACAACTTTACAGCATTGCATTTGCCGATGCTGATGATCTGAAAATGTGTATACTGCGTAAAGATATTGTCAAAGCTTTTAGCATAATTGACGAAGATCCGCGACTTCAAGGCACAAAAGAGCATAAAAAAATTGAAGCTCTTTATCAAAAACTCTATGCAAAAGCTTTTTCTCATCTTATAAACTCCAATAAAAGTGAGCTGAAAAAAATTCTCCATATCCTGCAGCAGATAAACAGCAAAAGAGATGATATTATGCTTTTGTTCAAAGCGCATAAAAATTATGCAAAATTTCAACACTTTTACAGAGACAAAAAATATGTTCTTGCCTACAAACTCAGTGAAAAATTTTCACCCTTGCAATATACCTCTGTCTATAAAAAAATGGAAGCTGATTTTAAAAAATCCTATATTTTTGCCCAAAAACAGATACTCATTGGCAATTTAGACAGAGCAAAAGAACTTTTGCTCCCATACATAACTGTTTTGTCAAAACGCCCGCTTATAAACCTTTTACTCAGACAAAATGAAGAATTCTTAGTATTTTTAAAAGCACTGCAACATAAAGAGTACAGGACAATTGACAGGCTCATATCAAAATATGAGGTTTTTAAGGATATTCCCGGATATTATGAACTGCAACAATCACAAGAAATGCTTTTGCAAAATATAAAAAATACAATTGACAGTGCCAATGTTGAAAAGGCACTACAGCAAATAAAATCTGCCCAGCTCTTTACATGTAACGAAAATATACTGCAGGAGTTGTATGAATATGCCCAGTCCGTACAAAACTTCCTCTTAAGCTATGCAAATAATGATTTTAAAAGATGCTATGAACTTATAGACAGCGATACAAGACTGCAAAATCTTGAAATTACAAAACTTCTTGAAAAACACTGGCAAAAGCTTATGAATGAGTGTGAAAACCATGCTCTTAACGGTGACATACAACAGATAAAAAAGAGACTGGGAGAACTGATATACACACATTCAAGAAAACAAAGAACAGGGAATCTTCTTCGACTCAGTTTCTACACACAGATAAAACAACTCATCAATACAAATAAATTCAACAGTGCAGAAAATATCATTTATTCCTATATTGACATATTTGGCATAGACAAAGAGATTAGAGTTATTATGAACAGCTATGAAACATATAGTACCAAAAAACTTGCCATTACTCACGAACAGGGGGAAAAACGTTCACGGGACAGCTGGTTTGATTTACAAATATTATGAATTCATAAGAGTAATAAGTATTTCTTTTGTTTGCTCAAAAGGTATCTGTATAGTCGAGTCTTGTGTTATAAACGCCTCCATATCCTCTTTTTTATCAATCGCCTCGTCAAGTTCAGCATCACTGCCCTTTGTATAGGCACCTATTCTTATAAGTGTTTCATTCTCTTTAAGAAGAGTATACAGTCGTCTAAATTTCATAACTGCCTTGAGATGCTCTGGTGTAATGATATCACTCATAACCCTTGAAGCCGAATTTAAAATATGTATAGGCGGATAGATGCCAAAGTCGGTCATTTCACGAGAAAGAACAATATGCCCGTCTAAAATGGAACGGGACTGATCGGCGATAGGATCACCCATATCATCACCTTCTATCAAGACAGTAAAAAAAGCCGTAATACTTCCTTTGCCTTCCTCTTTCCCTGCACGCTCCATTAACTGAGGCAAGAGGGTGAGAGAGGAGGGAGGATATCCTTTTGAAGTCGGCGGTTCCCCAAGTGCCAGTCCTATTTCACGTTGCGCCATTGCAAACCGCGTCACAGAGTCCATAATAAAGAGCACATCTCTGCCCTGATCCTTAAAGTGTTCAGCAACACTCATTGCGGCAAAAGCACCATATTTTCGCATCAAAGGAGAGTCATCTGACGTTGCCACGACTATAACAGTATTTGTCAAATCACCACCGAGATTTTTTTCGATAAATTCAGGAACTTCACGACCACGCTCACCGATAAGTGCCACAACTTTTATAGGGGCATCCGCTCCACGGACAATCATACCCATCAGGGTTGATTTTCCGACACCGCTTCCTGCAAATATTCCGAGCTTTTGTCCTTTTCCGCAGGTAAGGAGTCCATCAATTGATTTGACACCTACAGAAAAAATTTCATCTATCATACCTCTTTTCATTGCCGCTATGGGTGCTTTTATGATGGGGGTAAGCTTTCCGTCTTTCAGACTGCCTTTTCCATCAATAGGGCGCATAAATGAGTCTACTACACGTCCCAAAAGAGCAGGGCCCACAGGAATATTCAATCCTGTGGAATCTAAAAATACTTTATCTCCCGAACGAAATCCCTCCACAAAAGAAAAAGGTGTAATAAAAAAAAGATCCGCGTCTATCTCTGTTACCATACCGACAGTTTCCTGTCCTGTTGCATCTGAGACAATTTTTACCATATCGCTTATGCTTACATGTAAGCCTTTTGCCGTAATAATTGTTGCATTGATTTTGACAACCTCACCAAAAGAGACCGAATAGTTTTTATTTGCAAGTTTTTCTTTCAGTGATGATAATGACATATTTTAGTATCTGTTTCCCGTCGGTGAATTAATAAGTGAAAAGAATTCACTGCGTGTTTTTTCATCTTTTTTAAAGAGTCCGCGAAGCGCTGATGAAGTTGTTGTAGAATTTATTTTTTCTACACCTCTCATCTCCATACACATATGGCGTGCCTGAATGACAACACCCACACCCTTTGGTGCAATCGTATCCATAATGGCATCGGCAATCTGTTCTGTCAGTTGTTCTTGAATCTGCATACGACGTGCAAATACATTCACAACACGGGGTATTTTTGAAAGTCCCACAACCTTTCCGTCTGGAATATAGGCTACATGTACCCGTCCGATAATAGGCAGAAGATGATGTTCACAGGTAGAATAAAACTCTATATCTTTTACCAAAACCATTTCATCGTTGCTTGTTGTAAAAAGCGCTTTTTTTAAAATCTCTGCAGGGTCTTCATTGTATCCGCCATAAATAAATTCATAGGCTTTTCGCACGCGTGAAGGCGTATCAAGCAAACCCTCACGAGTTGGGTCTTCGCCGACATGGCGCATCATGATTTTTACTGCATTTTCAAATTCACTGTTTGTATTCTCTGACAAGGTTATGCCTTTTAAAGTTTTTAATATGATAGGGTAGCAAGAGTTTGCTGAAAAGATGATGTAATAAAAATACCCCAAGAGTAACTTGAGGTATTTCTTTAGTGAATAAAGATATTCGGAACAATAAGAGGATATTTTTTCATTTTTCTAAAAATATGTTTTCTGATAACCTGACGCAAATCACCCTCTAAGGTTCTAGGACTTCCAATAAGTCCGGGTTTCATATTGAGCAGGAAGTTTTCCAATATCTCTTCAATCTCTTTTGCAAAAGCTCTGTCTCTTTTGTCCGCAACCAAACCAAATGATGTCACTTTTGGTTTATCCATCATTTTTCCGGTCTGTTCACTTACCTGCGCAACAATCATAACAACACCGTCTGTTGCGAGTTTCTGACGATCCATAACTATGTCATCTTCAATCTCATAGTTGTTTTGATTGTCAATATATGTTTTTCCTGTTTTAACAGTTTTAACTTTTCTCATATATTTTGGTCCAATTTCTATCTGCTCACCATCTGTCATCAGTAAAATATTTCGCTCAGGAACTCCACAAAGCATAGCTGTCTCTTTATGCTTCATAACATGATTGTATTCACCGTGAATCGGTAAGAAGAACTTAGGATTCACAAGTCGAAGCATAAGTTTTTGCTCTTCCATAGAGGCATGCCCTGAGACATGAATATCTTTGTCATAGGCAATTTTAGCTCCACATTTTTGTAAATGATTCAGCATTTGAGAGATGGAACCTTCATTTCCGGGAATAGCACGAGAAGAGAGTACAATCAAATCAGTCGGTTTGATTTTAATATGTCTGTGTTCACCTATAGACATTCTAAAAAGTGCCGAGTTACCCTCACCCTGCGAACCTGTTGTCACAATCAAAACATCTTTGTCATTCATATGTGCCACTTCATCCGGTTCTACAAAAATATTTTTCGGTAATTTAATATAGTCATACTGCATGGCAACTTCAAGGTTACGCTCCATTGAACGCCCGATAACACAGATTTTACGACCATACTTCACACCATACTGAATCGCCTGATATACACGGTGGATATTTGAACTGAATGTTGAAAGAACAACTCTTCCCTCTGCCTTGCTAAATACTCTGTCAAGTGCCGGTGCAACGCTCAGCTCAGACGGTGTAGGGTTGGGATTGTGTGAATTTGTCGAATCACTCATCAGACACAATACCCCTTTTTCCCCATAATATGCCAAACGGTGTAAATCTGCAGGATACCCATCAATAGGTGTATAATCAATTTTGAAGTCCCCTGTATGAATGACCGTTCCTGCCGCTGTCGTAATAGCTACAGAAGAAGAGTCCAAAATAGAGTGTGTCATATGCATCCACTCAACTTCAAAATCATTGCCTATTTTATAAACTTTTCTTTTTTCAATCGGATTAAAGTATTTTCTACTCTCTTTTAAATGATGTTCATCAAATTTGTTTCCGATCATTGCCAAAGGCAACGGTGTACCATATATAGGGAACTGTAACTCTCTAAAAAGATACGGTACTGCTCCGATGTGATCTTCGTGCGCATGTGTAATCACAATACCGACAATTTTATGCTTGATTTCATGCAGATAGGTAAAATCAGGAATCAGTATATCAACCCCGTGCATCTCTTCATCCGGGAAACTCATACCGACATCAACAAGAATTGCTTCATTGTCAGTTTCAAATACCATAATGTTTCCGCCAATCTCACCCAGTCCACCCAGTGGTGTTGCACGAATTTTTGCTTTTGATTCCAAATCAAGTTTATAGTGCGGATTCAGTCTTTGCTTGTGTGCTTCCTGATTTTTTACAACAAATGCTTTTAACTTCTCATCAATAGGCGATGCCCCTCTTTTATGACGGCCACGACTCTTGTTTTTATTATTGTTTGTTCTTGGCTTTGCATTTGTATTTTTTTCACCGTTTGGCTTCTTTTGATTGCCGTTTGGTCTACGATTGTTATTTGGTCTACGGTTGTTATTTGGTTTGCGTTGTTCTTGAGGTTTACTTTGTGTTGCCTCTTGTGTCTCTTCTGCCATCCAAACTCCTTATTAATTTATAGAGTTGGTGATAGTCGTTAGTGCTTACCTGATGAGGCCGAATCGTTAATGCAAGTCCTAGTTTTTCGAGAACTTCCTGAAGTTTTTTCTTATCATATTTCGAAGATAGATTTTTCACTAAAGTTTTTCGAGGCTGCGAAAATGCAACTCTTAGCATATCCTCGAACTCTTTATCATTTCTATCAGCATTTTTTTCTATAAGAAAAACAGCAGAATCCACTTTGGGCTGCGGGTCAAATGCAGTTGGAGGAACTTTCACAACAATCTGTGTTGTTCCTATAGTCTGGGCTATTACGCCCAAAGCACCAAATACTTTTTCACCCTCTGTTGCACAAAACTTTTCTGCTACTTCAAGCTGAACCATTACAAGTATATTTTTACACATAGGATCTGCGAGTGCTTTCAATATTATGTTTGTGGCAATATAATAGGGCAAATTTGCCACCAAATCATACGGCTCACCTACAAGTTCACTCTGCCAAGCTTTTAAAACATCCCCACAATTTATATGGAGTCGCTTGGTATCAATCTCTTTTTTAAATGTACTTTGTAACAGTTTACATAAATCGGTATCTACCTCAAAAGCTTCTACACTTTTGACATCAACTAAAAATTTAGTCAAATCACCTAAGCCAGGCCCAATTTCTACAATTTTGTTTTCATTCTTGGGCATCGCTTCGACGATTTTTCTTAAAACTGACTGATCTTTAAGAAAGTTTTGTCCAAACTTCTTCTTTGCTACAACGCTTTCTTTATTCATGGCAATATACTACCTTTTTTTTACTTACAAAAAGGTAACAGAAGAAAAAAATTGAATTTTTTTGTTCTGTTTTATACTAAAGCATTGATTTTTTCTTCTGAAACAGCCACTAATCGTCTTTGCAGTCTTGCTATTTCTGCTAAAAGTTCTTCCGCTGTTTTTTCCATTTCAGCATACTTTTCGTTAACAAGCTTCAATTCGGACTCTGCCAATACTTTCTGCTTTGGCTTAAATATCTTTGATAAAAAACCGCCTTTTTTCTCTTCCGAAAAATAAAGGTCAAATATCTCACGATATCTTTCATGCAGTTTGTTATGAAGCTCTTCAATATTACTCATACACTCCAGCGGATTGTTTGAGAGTATTTTCAATTTTTGCCCATCGGTATAAAACCAGTGGCCGAATTTTGTTTCTCTGGATGAAGTTGGCAGAACCCTGTCTTCAGGATCTATTCCATCTATCAATGATTTGGCTGTTTCCACAAGTCTTGTCAATTCTATTTCTGCATTCTCTAAACTTTTTAATGTCTCATCCTTCTTCATCTACATCCCTGTTCAATATATAATAAACGATTATAGTCCTAACTATATTAAAGCAATATAAAATTATAATTATTCTAAATTGTTTCACGTGAAACACGTTAAGAAAATGATGATTTCTCATCATTTTTAGTGTTGGAACCGCAGGCGATGTCCGAAGGACCGACGAGGACTTACCAGATTATAAGGCAAGCAAGATATAATTACACTATGAATTATTTTGCAAAAAGAATTATCCCATGCTTGGATGTAAAAGACGGACGTGTTGTCAAAGGCGTCAATTTTGTAGGACTCAAAGATGCCGGTGATCCTGTTGAAGTAGCCCGCAGATACAATGAAGAGGGTGCAGATGAACTTACATTTTTGGACATCACCGCTTCATCTGACAACAGAGATACTATAGTAGATATAGTAGCCCAGGTAGCACGAGAAATATTTATACCGTTAACAGTAGGCGGAGGTATTCGCAAGCTTGACGATATTTACAAACTCTTAAATGTCGGCTGTGATAAAGTAAGTGTCAATTCCGCTGCTATAAAAAGACCCGAATTGATAAACGAGGGTGCCAAACGTTTTGGATCACAGTGCATTGTAACTGCAATTGATGTGAAAAAAACAGGAGACAGATACAATGTTTACCTGAATGGCGGACGTGTAGATACCGGTATAAATGCAGTAGAGTGGGCGAAAGAGGTTGTAGATCGGGGAAGCGGAGAAATTTTACTGACCTCTATGGATGCAGACGGAACAAAAGCAGGTTTTGAGCTTACTATCACAGAGCAAATCAGCCGTGCGGTACATGTACCTGTTATTGCAAGCGGTGGAGCAGGAACAATGCAACATATAAAAGAGGCTTTTGAACACGGTGCAGATGCTGCACTTGCCGCTTCTATATTTCACTATAAAGAGATAGATATTATGGACTTAAAACATTATTTACATGAACAAAACATTCCGGTAAGGCTTTAAACAATGATAATATGTGCAGGAAACAACGAAACATTTTCTTTTGCAACACCTATGGGAGTGGGATTGATTGAAACAGCCATGAATCTTACACGGCTTTGCCTTTTTGACAAACCGGAATTTTTACTTTTTGTAGGGACAGCAGGAAGTTACGGTGAAAAAAAGATATTTGACATTGTAGAATCAAAAACAGCTGCAAATATTGAACTTGCTTTTTTGAGCAATGATGCCTACACACCTCTTGATAATGTTGTTACAACAAATACTACCAATAAAAAAGACATTGTTGTCAACTCATCAAACTATATATCTACAAACGAAACATTAACAAAAAACTTTTTAAAGCTTGGTGTTGGCATAGAAAATATGGAATTTTTCTCAGTGTTGCGCATTGCCCAGGAGTTTAATATACCTGCAGGCGGTGTGTTTTGTATAACAAACTAT
This sequence comes from Sulfurimonas sp., assembly GCA_026988735.1. Classification (GTDB taxonomy): domain Bacteria; phylum Campylobacterota; class Campylobacteria; order Campylobacterales; family Sulfurimonadaceae; genus Sulfurimonas. The sequence continues at coordinate 3,335 of JALSKR010000156.1, read as the reverse complement.
ACTAACAAACAGGCTCATGAAGATTTTCTCAAAAATCAATCCAGAGCAAGAGAACTCCTTGAAGAGCATGTCAAAAAGCGTATAGCAGAGCTAACAGCAAAATGAAACCTTCTTTATATGACTTCACACAAAAAGAACTCACAACGTTAGTCAAACCTTCTTTTCGTGCCAAACAGATATACGGTTGGCTGTATCATCAGTATGTACAGGATTTTGATGCAATGAAAAATATCCCAAAAGCATTAAAAGAAGAACTGAACGAAAAATATACCATTAATCCCATGAAAATCGTACGAAAAGAAGAATCAAGTGACGGTACAATAAAATATCTTCTGCAGCTGCAAGACGACAAAACAATCGAAGCAGTCTGGCTTAAAATGAAAGATGAGCAAGTTGATGAAAATGGTGAAATAACGCAAGAAGCGAAATATACAATATGTGTTTCCACACAGGTTGGCTGTAAAGTCGGCTGTACTTTTTGTTTGACAGCCAAAGGCGGTTTTACCCGTGATTTGACGGCCGGAGAAATTGTTGCGCAGGTAGTAACACTCAAACGTGACAACAAACACAGACATAACAGAAAAATAAATATTGTCTATATGGGAATGGGGGAACCTCTCGATAACCTTGAAAATCTTGCACAGGCTATAGAAATTTTTAAAGAAGAAGAGGGACTTGCCATCTCTGGAAAAAGACAAACAGTCAGCACAAGTGGTCTCAGTAATAAAATAGACAAGCTCGGTCAAATGGATCTGGGTGTACATATAGCCATATCACTCCATGCGGTTGATGATGAACTGCGTACAGAACTTATACCGATGAATAAAGCACACAACATCAACTCAATTATAGAAGCGGTAAAACGTTTTCCTATTGATACACGCAAGCGTGTTATGTTTGAATACCTTGTTATTAAAAATAAGAATGATGATTTAGGCTCTGCAAAAAAACTCGTAAAGCTTCTGAGTGGAATTAAGGCAAAGGTAAACCTCATTTACTTTAATCCTTATCCTGGAACGCCATATAAGCGTCCCTCACACGAAGATATGCTTAGCTTTCAAGAATACCTCATAAGCCATGGCTTACTCTCTACCATACGTGATTCCAAAGGCATAGATATCAGTGCCGCATGTGGACAGTTAAAAGAGAAAAACCAGGATGAGATTAACAGTTAGATAACAAGTCTAGTAGTATAATTTTAACTGTCCTTAGGCACCAAACATAAGCTTGTAGTGTCTAAGGTCAGTTATAATAAAATCAAGGATAGTTATGAGTAGTGTTGATATCAGTGAAGTAGTTTTATTAGTGTTTGTTTTTGCAATTGGCGTTGGTGGTTTTATATGGGCAGCAACAAAAGAAGAAAAAGAGTAGACTGTAAACAAAAAATTATATAAAACATGAAAAGCAGACGACCAACACACCAGGGAGGCCGTCTATGAGTGTAATAATACCCTACTAATCTTAAAAATATATTTCATCTTAAAATAAATTTTAATCATAATAAAATTTGCAAATTTCTTCTGAATGTGTAGTATTCACACATTGTTCTAAAGTGTGAATATCACATAATTCAATAGCTAAAAAATTTATAAATTTTCTCAAAATTTAAGAAATAATTTATGTAAATTTTAGCTTAAATTAATTTACAAATCCTTTTCAAAGCCTATAGTAAGGGCTCTAAAGAGATTTTAAAAAATTATTCACATAAATAAAAATAATATTTATTCTTGAGTCAAAAAGTTATTCACATTACATGTAATTAGTATCTGATAAGCATATCTTTAAGAAATTCACCTTGCTCTTTATACTGTAAGGTTTCTCGTATAAATGGAATGCAAGTTCACTCGCATGCAACAATAAACGTTTTGCTCCACTGTTTTTTATTCTCTGATCTTCAGACAACTCTCTGTCTAAAAACTTAATAATATTCTCTTCACTCTGTCCATAAATAGGATCACCGACTATTGGATGTTTCACGTGAAACAAGTGTACACGTATTTGATGCTGTCTTCCGGTATATGGCAGACACTCCACAAGTGTCATATCTAGTTTTTCAAAATATTCCACTGGTTTAAAAACTGTTTTGGAAGCTTTCCCTTTTTCATCTACTTTTACAACCATACGAACAATCGCGCTTTCATCTTCTGCTCTTAAGAGTGGCTCTTCAACAGTAAGTTCTTTATCAAAGTGACCGTGCACGAATGCAAGATATTTTTTTTTCATATCCCGCTGTTCAAACATCATCTTGATGTCTCTTTCGCTTTGTTTGTTTTTTGCACATAAAACAAGTCCGCTTGTTTCTTGATCAATTCTATGCGTTATATTTGCATTACGCCCATATTGATATTTTAATTCATCTATAAGAGAATAGGGTGTATATCTGTTTTGGGGATGAATAAGGACACCGCTCGGCTTGTCAAAAACAACAAATTCTTCCTCTTCATAGGTAGGTTCCAGACCTTTTGTGATTGGTTCAAAATAGATAAATTCAAACTCACCTTCAATTTCACCGGCAGTTCTTGTCATTGGCTTGTCATTGACAAAAAGCCTGCCTTTTGCGATGAGACGCTGTGCCTCTTTTTGGGTGTATCCAAGTTCTTGAATTAAATATAAAAATGCTTTTTGTTTTTTTTGTGCAAACATTCTCTTTCTTACGAATGGCAAATTTCAATCCTCTTTAATGAATATTTGAGTAAAATAAACTACTTTAATCTATGCGAATTCTAGCATAAAAACATAAGATAACAATCATAAGGAACCTCTATAATGGTAGATAGATATTCACGGGAAGAAATGGCATCAAAATGGACATACCAGGCAAAATACCAGGCATGGCTTGATGTTGAAATAGCTGTAGTAAAAGCTTGGGCAAAACTGGGAAAAATCCCTCAGGAAGATGCAGATAAAATTGTTAAGAATGCAAAATTTGACATCAAACGCATAGATGAGATAGAAGCTGTAACACGACATGACCTTATAGCCTTTACAACTTCGGTATCAGAATCTCTCGGTGAAGAGAGCAGATGGTTTCATTATGGAATGACATCTTCAGATACAATTGATACAGCAGTTGCTCTTCAAATGAAAGATTCTCTTTCGCTCATTATAAAAGATGTAAAAATGATGATGGAGTCTATCAAAAAACGTGCTATGGAACATAAAATGACTTTGATGGTCGGACGTTCTCACGGTATACACGGAGAACCTATAACATTTGGTCTTGTGTTAGCTGTTTGGTATGATGAAATGGCACGTCATTTAGAAAACCTTGAACAGACTATGGATGTTATAGCAGTTGGTCAAGTTAGTGGAGCTATGGGGAATTTTGCACATGC
>JALSKR010000155.1 GCA_026988735.1 Sulfurimonas sp. | reverse complement strand
CCTTTTGGCGGATTTTTCTTTGCCTTTTTTCCATTTAAGTTATGGAAAATATATGCACCTCTCGCTATTGCATCAGGGTCAGTCGTTACACAACCGGCTGGCATACTATATACTTTTGGTGGTGCTAACAAATCTTTTTCTATCATCTTACTCGCATCCGGATGCGTTATTACTTTGCTATAATCAGTAGCAAATAATGAAACACCCACAAGTAATGACATCATAACAGTTTTCTTCATTCTTGTTCCTCCTATTTGTTTTATGGAGTAAGTGTAACTACTAAATGTAAAATTAATGTAAAATCAGTTTTATTTATATTTTATTTATGCTTTTAGGAGAGAATATGTAGAGAAAAAGGCTTCCTTCTTTAGGCAGAGACTCTATTTTAAGTTCTATATTTTCTTTTTCTATGATAGATTTTACGATATTTAGCCCTATACCAAAGCCACCTTTACTGCTGTCTTCTCTATAATAACGACTAAATATCTTTTCAACCTTCTCAATGCCGACACCATAGTCTTTAAAACTCATATAACATTTTTCATTCTTTTTATAAAGACTGATGTCAATATTGGAATGTTCATAAGAGTACTTGATAGCATTGGAGATATTGTTATCTATAAGACGCTGTAATTCTTTGTCGTTCATATGTACAGTTCCACACTCTTGAATTTCGGTGTTTATTGTAATGTTTTTCATACGTGCGACTTCATTAAAGTATTCAATACGCTCTTGTAAAAACTGTGCAAGGTTAATATCTTTTTTTTCATGATGCAAACGTTCATATTTTATAAGGTAATCCATATCATTATAAATGTTTGAAAGAACTTTTGCAGCTGCTTTCATTCTTTGCATATATTTGTTTTGTTCATATTTTCTGTTATAGAGGTCAATATTTACATTTATAATAGAGAGTGGTGTATTTATTTCATGCATAGAATCTTTTATAAAGTTATCTAATTGTTTATTTAGTTTTTGAAATGGTTTTGCAAAACTGCCCAAAAAAAATAGACTGAGCAAAAAAACAAGTCCAATAATAGTAAAAAGAATAATAAATACCTTTTCATACACTGGAGCGAATGATATTTTGTTTTTGAGAATCAGGTATCTTGCACCAAAATATCTCTCTTTTGGCAATTTAACAATGAGATAAGCATCATTGCCATCTAAATAATATCCGTCTTTAAAATAGTTTATGGGTTTATCTATCAAAGTAAAAACAGGATGAAAGCTTTCATCATAAAGTCCTGATGTAAAAGTTTTAAACCGTGGATATTCAAAAAATTCATCATTTTGATTGAATTCTTCCATGGCTTTAACAACCAAAAGTGATTTTTCTTTTAAAAACAGTTCATTTTGAATAGAGTGAATATTTTTCATATAAACAAAATAAAAAAACAAAGGAGTAAGCAATATGGCTGAAACTAAAAATGTATATATAAGCGCATATTTTGCTGAGTACTTATTATCTTTCAATAATGTATCCTAATCCACGTCGATTTTGTATAATGGCATCGGGAAGTTTCTTTTTTAGATTATTTAACTGTACCCGAATAGTTGCAGGTTCCACATACTCTCCCCATATTTCATCTTGAAACATTTCAGTAGAGACCACAGCATTTTTATGTTTGATAAGAACTTCGAGTAACTCTTTTTCTGTTTTTCTCAGTACAATCTCTTCATCGTCTTTTGTTAACTTGCTTTTTTTCAAGTCATATAGCAAGCCACATCCAAGTGCAACAGAGTTACTGTCATTTTTTAGATGACTGGCAATTGCCTGATCTATACGCAGTTCAAGCTCTTCAAGATCAAACGGCTTACGGATATAGTCACAACACCCTCTTTTGTAGCCCTCTTTTAAATCATCTACATCTGTCATTGAAGTTAAAAATATAGCTGGTGTTGTAATCTCATCTGCACGCAGTTTTTTTAAGAGTTCAAAACCATTGAGCGAGGGAACATTGACATCTAAAAGTAACAAATCATAAGTTTTGTCATATACAGCGTCATACGCCTCGAGTCCATCCATTATTCCATCTACTTCATATCCTAAATCTGTCAAAAACTCTTCTATACTGATACGCAGTGAGTATTCATCTTCCAAAAGTAAAATTTTCATTTGATCTTCCCATCTATTTTTTTGACTATTTTTCTGTTTAACATCATTTGAATAAGCTCATCTTTAGAATACTTATCAAATTTTTCATATGCTTCATCAAAAAAGAGCTGTCTCTCTTCTTTATCAATTACATCTTGTAAATATACCATTGATTTGGCATTATAATCTTTATATATGTTATTTTCATATTTTTCTGCTTTGACAACATCATATAATCCACTTCTTGTAACATTAATTAAAAAAGATATATCATCTTCCGGATTTCTAAAGTATTCCAAGTATCTATTTGGTAAAACAAATACAAAGGCACCTATAATCTGACCACTGCCATCTTTCATATTTTCATAAAAAATATATTTTTTATCAGCATATACAACACCATTAAGCTTTAACTCTTTAAAATCAATTTTATTGAGTGTTGGCAAATGCGCATAATTATAATTTCTGTTAGAAAGTACATAATCATCTATGGTAAGATTTTGCATCATCAAAACAGCTGTATCTGTATGCTTCACATCCAGTAAAACATATAAATCAACACCCATAGAGCTAAAAAAATCTGTAATTGCTTTAAAAAAAGATATAACTTCAACAAAGCCTAAAAAATTGCCATCTTTATAAACAGGTACTGTTGCCTTTATACCTAACCGTCGACCAATTTCTAGAGAAGTACGAGGATTTGTATGCGTATCAAAATACCTTAGATCTAACCTGTAATCACCTATTGGCATTCCGGCATAAATATCATCCCAACTTCTGGCAAAAATATTGAGCTCTTTGGTAATGACCTGTGCGCGTATATGCATACCTGTATTTTTTTGAATGGACTGCGTAATATCTTGAAGAATTTTGTACCCTAAATCTTCATCATCATTTTCTAAAGCATTGACTAAACCTTCATTTTTTGAAAGCATCAAAGCTACTTTTAAATCATCCATCTCATGAGATTTTAACTGCGAATCTAATGTCAAACGCATTTGGTCCATGATATGATAAATTTTTTCTTCTTTTACCTGATTTTTATAGTAAAAAACGATGAAAAGAACAATCAGTATAATTGCTGTAAAAAAGAGAATTATTTTTTTTAACAAATAAACACTACCTCTTTTTATAATGAATTAAGATGTTTCAAAAACTCTTGTGGCTCTATAAAACCGACAATTGTTTTTGATTTCTTTACATGTAAATCTTTGTTAAAAAAGATAATCACAGGAGGGCCAAATACACCATACGCTTTAGAGAGTGCTTTTTCTTTGCTGCCATTTGCTGTAACATCTGCACGAATGAGAACAAATTCACTTAGTTTTTCTTTTACTTTTGGATCTGCAAAAGTCACCTCTTCAAGTTCTTTGCAGGCAGTACACCAGTCAGCAGCAAAATCAAGCATAATTTTTTTGCCTCTGTTTTTTTCCAACAAAGTATTGAGCTCATCCAATGAGGTTACTTTTATGAATTCCAACTTTTTCTCATTTGCAGGAAGCACTCTACCCGCTGCCTGTGATTTTAAAAATCCAAGTGGCTGTTTTATACTTGGTGCACCTGCTAAAACACTCATAAAAAGTGCTAAAGAGTAGATAAACAACAGTAAAGACAGACTCCGCTTGAAACTGTGCCCGTCTTTGTCAAAGGCTCCAAAATGGATACTGAATCCTATTCCCACAATGGCATACATCAGAATGGTAACAGATGATGGCAGGACTTTTTCAAGCATCCAAATAGCCACACCCAACATTAATGCGCCAAAAATTTCATTGACCATAACCATCCACGGACCAGGCTTAGGCATAAATTTACCGGCACTTACACCAACTAAAATAAGCAAAACTCCCATTCCTATACTCATACTAAAAAGAGCAGCCCCGCCTAAAAGTGCATCACCTGTTTGTCCGATGTACACCAAAGCACCTGCCAAAGGAGCAGCAACACAGGGACCGACAATAAGCGCTGAGAGAAACCCCATAATGGCTACACCTATAAAACCGTTACGATTTGTATTTGTACTTACTTTGGTAACAAGTGCATCAGGAAGTTTTAATTCATAAAAACCGAACATACTTGCAGCAAGAGCAACAAATACACCTGCAAAAGAGTAGACAACCCAGGGATTTTGCAGTGCCGCTTGCAGATTAGCTCCAAAGACTCCTGCTAAAATACCTGCGATTGTATAGGCAACAGCCATTGCAAGTACATAAACCAGAGAAAGGGCAAAAGCTTTTTTTGTCGTAAGTCCTTCTCCCTGAGAAATAATTACACCGGAGATTATAGGAATCATAGGAAAAACACAGGGTGTCAAAGAGAGTAAAACGCCAAATCCAAAAAATGTTGCCAAAATAACAAAGAAACTGCTTGATTTTATTGTATCGGCTATAGAGTCAGTCTCTGACTTTTCTTCTGCCTTTACATGTAAAGTATTATTTTTAGCAGAGAGTTTATCTGCATCTATCTGAAGCATAAACTCTTTTGTACTGGGTTCATAACACAGACCCTGCTCAGAGCAGCCTTGATAAGAAATTTTTACCTTTACATCCTGTATACCCTGCAAAGGAGCATCTTTTTTTAATGTAACAATAAAATTGGGAGATTTTATGTAAACTTTATCTCCCTGATGCTCGGATGTAGCAGGCTTTGTTATGTTTTTTATTGACAAACCCTTTGCATCAATCAATTCAATTTTTAACTTATCAGCATACAGATAAATATCTTTGGCGATTTTCACACCTGTTTCTATTTGCATTTTATCATTGACTTTTGCATAGGGTTTAAATGCCTGATCCGGCATTAAAAAATCAACTGCATTTACAAAAGAAAAAACCAGAGTCAAGATAAAAAATATTTTTGCCAATAATCTCATATAATTGTCCTTTTTAAAAAATATTACATTTTTGTGTGTATTGTCTGTGTAATTGTATCTCATAAATATAAAATTTGTGTTAATTAAAATATATTATAATTCCATACAAAAGAAAAAGGTTTTTAGAAACATGATAGATTTAGATACTGAAATTTGTGTATGCAATTCTCTTACTGTAAAAGATATCGCAGAGTGTATAAAAGAAAATAACTTTACAACCCTGCAAGAACTCCTTGAAAATGATATATGCCCTATGGGTGACAAATGTAAATCATGTAAAGATGAAGGCTACAACAATGACGGGCTTAACCTTCCGATGGTTTTAGCAATGGTAAAAAGAAAACAAATCTAAAAACTATTTTTGCACATCTTTTGGTATGACTATGGTAAAAGTTGTACCGAACATGGATGTTTTTACACTGATACTGCCACCAAACTGTTTTTCTATAATCATTTTTGACATGTAAAGCCCAAGGCCTGTGCCATTTTTGCCTTTTGTGGAAAAATAGGGTTCAAACAATTTAGCCAAATGTTCTTGTCTGATTCCTCCGGCTCTGTCTGTTACGTCAATCTGAATATTTGGACCGTTCTGCTTACATGTAACCTTTATGATTTTATCTTCTGTTTTCTTGTTTTCGTATGCTTCAACAGCATTATTGAGTAAATTGAGTAAAACCTGTATCAGTTCATTTGCATATACCTTTGCATGCAACTCAGAATCACATTCTGTTTGGAGTTCAATTTTGTTTGATTTGAGTCTTGGCTCAACAAATTTTATCGCTTTTTTGAGAAGTTCTCCCATAGCAGTCTCTTGAGCAGCTTTGTTTGGGCGAAAATATGTTTTAAAATCTTCAATAGTATCTGAAAGATACACAACAGAATCACTGATATCTTCCAAAGTCTGCATAATGTCCTCTTTGGAAATTTGTTGTCCCATAAGATATTTTAACTGTAAATTTGAGATTTGAAGTGTAATTGTATTTAAGGGCTGGCGCCACTGATGGGCAATCATACTGATCATTTCTCCCATTACAGCCTGTTTTGACTGTGCAGTCAAAATTTCATCTTTTTTAATCAGTTCTTTTGCTTTTTCCTGTACTTTATGTTTTAAAATCTCATTTGTCTCTTGCAGTTCTTTTGTTTTTTGCTGCACTCGTTGTTCAAGCGCCGCATTGAAATTTTTCAACTTTCTCTGATAATAAATCATTATAAGAAAAATGATTCCGACAACCACTAAAACCATCCATAAAAGAAAATAATCAACGCGTTCATGATACCGTGACAGTCTCCAGCTGTTTTTTACGGATTCTATCTTTTGCTTGGGAATAGTTGCAAGTGCTTTTTGTATAATAGAGTATAAAACAGGTTCATCTTTTTGTACACCGATGCTTCCGTGCAGGAGTTTGTCTTTTGTCAAAAAACCATTTATTTTCAACTTTCCATAGCCATATTTGTCTATAAAATAGTCTGCCTGTTCATCTATAGAAGCAATAGCATATGCTCTGCCACTCAAAACTTTTTTCACCATTATATTTTTGTTGTCTTCCACTTCAATATTTAAATAGGGATAGAGATAATTTAAATAATGTTTAAAAGATTCTTTTTGTACCAACAACAATTCCCCTCTTAATTCTCTGGGATCTTCAACAAAGGATCTGTCCAGTCTGCTTAACAGGGTAAAATATGTCGCACTTAGAGGTGCCGTCGGTATTAACATCTTAAATTTTTCATTCTTGGTTGTTACCACAGAAAGAAGCTTACACTTTTTTTGCTGTAAATTTTCAAACAGTTCTCTTTCTGATTTTGCTTCTACAGGAGTAAACTGCAAACCTGTTTTGTTTGTAATCAATGCAAATATATCAGCCAGAATACCAATGTGTTTTCCGTCTTTAAAAGCATCTACAGGGAAAAAATCATAATTTATACACAGAGGTATCTGTTTGTTCTGTTCAATATATTTTTGCTCACTTTTCGTTAATTCCAGTGCATTTGTTTGAGGTTTTAGAATAAAAGCATCCAAAGTTTTCCCCTCTCCAACATGATAATCATGTTTAAAACGTTCGAGTTGTTTATGTAAAAAGTTTCTGTCTATAGAACCTATATCATATATAAAAGGCAGTATCAGTTTGTTGATAGCCTCCGCCTCATACTCTAATGTATCTTCATCAAGTTGCGGTGCATACTTTTCATGAATAATTTTGGCAATCTCTTTTCTGTGTGCAAGTGCATATTCCCAGCCTTTTATAGAGGCCTCTTTAAATGCAGCAACCCTGTGTGAATGGTTTTGTACTTCTTCAGCAGAGGTAAAGAGTTCCTCCTGAAGCACAAACAGGTTATCATTAGAGGGATTTAAAATATTGTATTTTACACCGAGTTTATCAAGTTTGTGAGGCTGATCGGAAATAAAGGCAGTCATGGCATCGACTTCACCTTTTGCAAACTCATCCACACGGTATGTTTGCGGAACCATTTTAAGATCACTTATCTTTACACCGTATCCGTCAAGATAAGGTTTGAAATTAAGCCTAAAATCATCAACAAGCGAAGACATTACTGTTTTACCGATCAGATTTTTAGGAGAATGAATAGAGGGCTGCGTAATAAGTACAAGTGCGGAGCGTTTAAAAAACGAGGACAAAAGAACTATAGGTTTGCCTTGCAGATATTCCAGTAAAATAGAAGAGTTGTAAATACCGTAATTTGCTCTTTGTGAGAGAACCTCATCGACAATATCCATACCTGTCTGATACTCTTTGAGCTCTACATCCAAACCGGCATCACGATAAAATCCTTTCTCTTTGGCGGCAATAAATCCTGCAAACTCGAACTGATATTTCCAGTGCAACTGTAAAGAAACTTTTTCTAAAGAGTTGCCGGCATGTCCGCGGTTTGTATCTGCTGCAACAGAATCAAGCAAAAAGAAAAAAAAGAATACCAGTATAAAATATTTCATTCTTTGCCTTTTAAAAATTTTAAAACTGTTTCAAAATCACCTTCTATAATTTTCGTAGAACAAGAGAGCATTAGATTCAGCGGATAATCAAAATCTTCTATCAGTCTTTCTTCCAGATCATAAAGAACCCCCTCTTTGGCGAATCTTTCATCTTCTGCAAACCTGTCTGTATAATGAGAAGCATCACTTAAATACCCGTATACTTCTTTGTTCAGTCCATAGGCATATCCACACTCAAAAACAGTTCCGCTGTCAGGTTCTTTTCCGCGAAAAGGATTTAAATTGGCTATGACGATGTCAGCCTCTTGTATCATTGCAATATTTGCATCAAAAATATCCTGCGCTATTTTATGTTTTGATTGTGAAAAATCAACAACATTATCTAAAGGATAAAGTCCTTGGTAGCCATACTTTTGACATAATTTCACCAGGTTTTTACCAATCTCTACAGAATTAACTTCAAATACATCAGGACCGGCTATATAGATTTTTTTCATACAATACTCTGTTAACTAAATTCAATACTATTGTATCATGTTTTTATATAAGTTGTGTAAATTTCATGCTTAAGCAAAGCATCAGCCCTTTTTTCATACCCTACCTTATAAAATAAACAAGGTTAAAAATTATGTCAAACAGATTAGCAAACGAAGATTCCCCGTATCTGCAGCAACACAAGGACAATCCCGTGGACTGGTGGCCATGGTGTGAGGAAGCCTTTGTAAAGGCAGAAGCTGAAAATAAAGCAATTTTTATAAGTATAGGCTACAGTTCCTGTCACTGGTGCCATGTTATGGAAGAAAAAGTATTTGAGAATGAAGAGTGTGCTCAGATTTTAAATGAGAACTTTATTTCTATAAAAGTAGACAGAGAAGAGCGTCCCGATATTGACAAATATTATCAAGAAGTCTATATGCTATTAAATCGTCGTGCCGGTGGATGGCCGACAAGTATATTTTGTACACCGCAGAACAAACCCTTTTTTGCAGCTACTTACATACAGCCTGAATCAAATTCCGGCAGTATAGAAGGTATGGGTTTTAAAGAAATTACACAGCTTATAGCAACAAAAGTAAAAGAGAAAGATTCAAAACTCTTTGAAAATGCCAATGAGGTAGAAGGCTTTTTAGGTCAAAAAGAGCATCCAAAAGAAGCGACTGTATTAAAAGAGGAGTTTTACAAAAATTTTCTGCTTCAGGCAAAAAACAATTATGACGCACAAAACGGCGGTTTTTCAGATAAACCAAAATTTCCACGCGCTTCAACCCTTGATGCCCTGCTTGTTGTTGCAAGACTATACAATGATGCCGATGCAAAAACAATGCTGACAAATACACTCAAAAACATGATAAAAGGCGGGATGTATGACCTGGTTGACGGAGGCTTTTGCCGTTACAGCGTAGATGAAAAATGGCTTGTACCGCATTTTGAAAAAATGCTCTATGACAATGCCCTGCTCTGTGGTGTCTACACAAAAGCATATTTGTTATATGAAGATGAAACATATCTGCATATTGCAAAAGAGACAGCAGACTTCTGGTACAACTTTATGAGCGAAGATGGACTTTTTTACAGTGCAAGTGATGCTGACAGCAAAGAGGGAGAGGGAAGCTACTTTGTTTATACCTATGATGAAGTTTACACGCTTCTTGTCCAAAACGGATATGAAAATGCAAAGGAGATGTGTGAAACGATGCATGTTACACATCACGGAAACTTTGAAGGCAAAAATATCATTCGCTTTGAGGAAGAAATTCCTGCATGGTTCAGTGATGTAAAACCACTTCTACAAAAAATTCGACAAAAAAGAGAATATCCGTTTACAGACAAAAAAATACAGACATCATGGTCGGGTATGATGATAAACGCATTGTTTTTACTTGGGACTGTTGATAGCAAATACAAAGAAAAAGCCATAAAAAGCCTTGACAAACTTCTTGAAACACTCTTTATTGATACAAAACTGTATCATACGACACTCATGCACAAAAAGCCAAAAGTCGAAGCATTTTTAGAAGATTATTCATTTCTCTCACAGGCACTTCTCAATGCTTTTCAATATACGCAGGATGAAATGTACCTTATACACGCACAACGATTTGTAAACAAAGCATTAGAAGAGTTTTATGACAAAGGGATGTGGAACTTCAGCAGCGGTGAGTTTGCCGTCAAAGCCGAAATAACGGATACAACATATACAAGTTCCGTCAGTATTATGATAAATGTTCTACAAACACTGGGAACACTTCTTGAAGATGAAAAATATACTCATTTTGCCTTTAAAACAATGGAGTACAACTCTTATGAACTCGGACGTAAACCAATTTACTACCCATATATGCTTATACAGGCTTTACGATATCTCAAAGGAGACAGAGTTATAAAGACAAGTGAGCAAAATATTCATAACGCTGCATATAAACTTGCAAAAATAAAATACCCTTTTACACTGTTAAAAAGTAGTGAAACTGATGATTTTATGATATGTGGAGATAAAAGCTGTTTTGCAAATACACAGGATGCGGACCAAATCAATCAACTTGTTGAGCAATCTCTCTAAATTGTTTCCATGTTAGGAAAAAAGCTTCTTTGAGCTTTTTTTTCCTGTTCATATTATCTGCTTCAAGCTTTTTTGTATATGCAAAAAGTTTTTTGTCTTTTTGCGATTGCAGAAAAACTTTGTGCAACTCTTTTACAACATAAATATCATGCAGTTTTCCTAAAATATCCTGCAGTTCTTTGAGTGTTTCTCTCAGAGTATCTTTCTTTTGCAGATAAGAAGAAAACAGGTCCGTGACATACCGTAGTTTTTTTAGTTTTATTCGTAATTTGTGTGCCTGTTCATCTTCTAAGACAGTCCCTATTGCAGAACCGTATAAAAGGATTTCATTTGTGTAGTTTTTTAAAAAAATTTCGGCAAAAGGAACAATGTCTTCTTCCAAGGCAGACAACTCCTTTTTTTTAAGCTTTTTGCGCCATTTTTTTGTTTGTATCCATTTTTCCAACTCTTTTATAAACTTTTTATATTTGTGAGACTTTAAATACTTTTGAATCTTTTTATACTCTTTTTCTCTGTAGTGAACAACAATTTTATAAAGCAGCAGTTCGGTAGAAGACAATGTCTCTTTTTTTAAGTATGTTTCTATGTAAACATCAATATCGCGTGCTCTGTTGCAATAAGAGGCCAGAGTTGCAATCTTGTTGTCAATATCTTTTGTAATGTTTTTTGGTATTACGGATCGAAAAGTAAAAAATACCGAGCGCATTCTTCTCAAAGAGACACGCATTTGATGCAGGGATTCGGTCTCTTTTTGTCCAAGCACAGCTTTTTTGTATTTTTTTAGTTTTTTAAAATCACTTTCCAAAAAATTTTTAAATGCTGCTTCAATACTTACATCCATCTTTTCATACCTTCTTGTACCATTATATCATAGAACAAAATTTATGTTAAGGTGAAAGTGATTATAATAAATCAAAGGATACAAAGATGGGACATGAAAGAACTATGCTCGAAGATGAGATAAAAGAAGGCACTGATTTAAAAGATATCGTACATGAAGACAGAAGAAAAAATAAAACAAAAGAGAAAGGCACTGAGGATAAAAGAGGCAAAGATCCTCACAAAAAGCGTGTTGCCGTCTGGGTAAAAGACGAAGTACTGCGATATGAAAGTGAACTCAAAGATTTACAGATAGAACTCTTAAAAATGCAAAACCATGTCAAAGAGACAGGACAGAAAGTTTTAATGATTTTTGAAGGTCGTGATGCTGCCGGAAAAGGCGGTACTATCAAGCGTATTACAGAACATCTCAATCCTCGTGGAGCAAGAGTTGTCGCCCTTGACAAACCAAGTGACAAAGAGCGAACACAGTGGTATTTTCAAAGATATGTCCAACACCTACCTTCAGCAGGAGAGATAGTTCTTTTTGACAGAAGTTATTACAATCGTGCAGGTGTTGAGCCTGTAATGGGATTTTGTACACAAGAAGAACATAAAGAGTTTTTACATGAAGTTCCGGAATTTGAAAAGATGCTTGTCAATTCCAATATAAAAATTTTCAAATTCTATTTTTCCGTTTCAAAAGCCGAACAAAAAAGACGTTTTGAGAAAAGAAAAACAGACCCGCTCAAACAGTACAAACTCTCACCGGTAGATGAAAAATCACAAGATTTATGGGACAAATACACCATAGCAAAATACTCTATGCTCTTAGCATCCCATACAGACTATGCACCCTGGACAATCATTCGCTCCGATAACAAGAAAAAAGCCCGTATCAATACGATAAAACATATATTAAACCACTTTGACTATCCGAAAAAAATTGACAAACAAAAACTCAAAGCAGATGATAACATTCGTATTCTTGCCAATGATGAAATCAGAATCATGGAAACAGAGATGACCTTAAAAAAAGACAATGCATAATCGTGTTACAAAAGGGTTGTATATTTTTAGCTATAATTTTCTTTTTCAATAAAGAGGGTTATTCATGCTAAAAGATTTAGGAAAATTTATTTTTATGATTGAGCTTGGCTTCAAATACATAAAAATTTTCAAACAAACCTATTTTCATCCGTTTATCACGCAAAAATACGCCTACCAAGAACTCTCAAAAGCAAGACAGGAATATTCTAACAAGGTTTTGGATTTTTTAAACATTAGAGTAAAACTTGTCGGTGAAATCCCTGAAAAAGACAAAATTCTCTATGCAATCAACCACCGTTCTCTTCTTGATATTCTCGTAATGGAAAATATTTTTTCAAAATACCACAAAAGCGGTACCTGGATAGCAAAACAGGAACTTCTTGAAGACCCTGTATATGGCAAATTTTTTCAATACAGCGGATGTATTCCGGTTGATTTGGAAAACAAAAAAGGACTCGTACGATTTTTTAAAACCATCAAAAGAACACTTGCCAAAGTTGACGACTTAAATATTTACATCTTTCCCGAAGGTGAGAGATACAATGGAGAAGGCATTAAAAAATTTCAAAGCGGTGCTTCAAAAATAGCCAAGGCAAACAGTCTTGACATAGTTCCAGTATATATCAATGACAAACTTGAAAAGGTATTTAAAAATGCCCCTTACAAAGAGCCTTATACTGTTGAAGTCCATGTAGGAGAGATCACAAACTATGAGAATTTAGAAGAAAAATATCTTGAATTTTATAAATCAGTAAAAGAAAAAACAAAAGGAAACAAATGAAACTTGGCGTAAATATTGACCATGTGGCAGTTTTAAGGGAAGCCAGACAGGTAAATGACCCTGATATTTTGCAGGCACTTTATGTTGCATGTGAGAGTGGAGCTGATCAGATTACTATACACTTGAGAGAAGACAGAAGACATATTCAGGATGCTGATGTTACAAATATACTGCAGTTTTCAAAGTTGCCTGTTAATCTGGAATGCTCTATCAACAAAAAGATACTCGACATTGTCAGCAAGGCAAAACCACATCGTGCGACACTTGTTCCTGAAAAAAGAGAAGAGGTAACAACAGAAGGTGGTCTTGATGTTTTTAGTTATGAAAATGAAATCTCCTATGCAGTAGAACAACTCCATGACGCCCTTATTCCTGTTTCACTCTTTGTTGATCCTACTACGGAGGCTGTAGAACAATCAAAAAAACTCGGAGCTGAGATGGTTGAACTCCATACCGGACTTTTTGCCAACCTTTTTGCAATGCTCCACTCCTCTTTGTCAAAATCAAATCACTCTGTAAAAGAGTTGGAGTTTCCTCGCTATGAACTCAGTGACAGACTTGAAACTGCCATCGAAGAGTTAAAACTTTCTGCAAGATATGCAAAAGAACTTGGTTTGGAAGTAGCTGCCGGACATGGACTCAACTATCACAATATAGATGAAATCATGCAGATTCAAGAGATTGTAGAGTTAAACATCGGACAAAGCATTATTGCCCGCAGTGTTTTTACCGGATTAGCTGAAGCAATAAAAGAGATGAAAAGAGTTACAACGCGATGAATAAACCACATCTAGCCGTAAGTATCGGTGATTTAAACGGTGTGGGGTTGGAAATAGCACTCAAAGCACATGCAGAGATCTCTAAAGTTTGTCATCCTGTTTACTGTATAAACACAACTATGCTGCAAAAAGCCTCTGCCCTCTTACATGTAACGGTGCCTGATGATTTTACACTGTATGAAGTTGCAGGCGAATTTGAGATACAACCGGGAAAAGTAGATGCAAAGAGTGGTTTATATTCCTATGATTCTTTTATGGCTGCAGTGCATTTGTGTGAAGAGAAAAAAGCTGAGGCAGTTCTGACACTTCCAATTCACAAAGAGGCATGGATGCAGGCAGGATTGGAGTACAAAGGACATACAGACCTGCTCCGTAAACATTTTCACAAAGAAGCCATTATGATGCTGGGTTGTAAAAAGATGTATGTTGCTCTTTTTACAGAGCATATCCCTCTCAAGAATGTTGCTCAAAATATAAAATATAAAAAACTCAAACAGTTCTTTTTGGATATGCACGACTCTATTCCAAAAGCACCTGTTGCAGTATTGGGGCTCAATCCTCATGCCGGAGACAACGGTGTTTTGGGTCACGAAGAGCTTATCATTACAAAGGCAATAAAAAGTGCCAACAAAAAAATAGGTTTTGAGCAGTTTGTCGGTCCAATCGTGCCTGATGTTGCTTTTGCTCCTTACTGTCGCAA
>JALSKR010000154.1 GCA_026988735.1 Sulfurimonas sp. | reverse complement strand
TACTGCAAGATATTGAGATTGAAATACAGCCGCTCTTTGGTAAAGGGAAAGTTGCGGACTATATTCCTGCGCTTGGGGAAGTTGATGCCTCGCAGTTTGCTATGAGCATTACCCTTTTTGACGGCAGGTCTTACCATGTTGGTGCATCAGAGAGGCTTTTTTTCATACAAAGTATTTCCAAAGTTTTTACCTTTACGATGGCTTTAAAATATCTCGGTACCGAACTTTACAAGCGTGTAGGACGGGAACCCTCAGGAAACCCTTTTAACTCTTTGGTGCAGCTTGAATATGAAAACGGCATACCGCGTAATCCTTTTATCAATGCCGGAGCGATTGTTGTTACTGATACTCTTATATCTCACTATAAAAACAATGCCATAGCCTTTAATGCCATACAGGATTTTATACGCAGTATTGCAGATGATGAAAACATTCATATAAACAAGATAGTGGCAGCGTCAGAGATGGAGCATGCCTACAGGAATCTGGCACTCACTAATCTGATGAAAAGTTTTGGCAATATTGACAATGAAGCAATGACCTTGGTACAGACCTATTTCAATCACTGTGCTTTGGAGATGAATACAAAACAGCTCTCGCGCTCAATGCTCTATCTTGCCAACCACGGTGTAGACCCGATAAACAACAAGACATATATAACCAAAGCACAGGCAAAACGTATCAATGCGGTGATGCTGACTTGTGGGCATTATGATGCTTCGGGGGATTTTGCTTTTAGGGTGGGTGTGCCCGGAAAAAGTGGGGTAGGCGGAGGCATTGTAGCCGTTATACCACAAAAGATGGGTATTTGTGTCTGGTCACCCGCACTCAATGAGCAGGGAAATTCACTTATCGGAACAAAAGCATTGGAACTCTTTACGACAAAAACAGGCGTTTCGATTTTTTAAAGGAGGATGTTATGCTATTTGATACATCAGTAAAAGCGGTACTGTGCGACATCGGTGGTGTTTTATATGTGGGTGACAGCCCGGTTCCAGGGGCAGCAATAAAAGAGATAAAAAAACATTATTCTGTACGTTTTTTGACAAATACCACCCAAAAAACCTCTGCCCAAGTCGTTGCAAAACTGCAATAAATGGGCTTTGAGATTGTTCGTGATGAAATCATTACAGCATTTGATGTGACAAAAATGTTTTTAGAAAAAGATTTGTCTTTTGGCATCAAACCTGATTATATATTTTCGTCTGTTGCTGTTATTTTGCAGCGTTATCGACGCTGTCCATGACTTTGTTGATAACGGGTGCGATGTATGACATAGCAGAGTCATCTTCTACTTCTTTTTGTAACTTTTCTTTTGTGCTGACAGTTTTAATGTCAGTGATTTTTTTGTTTAAAAGTGTCACAACGACAATCTTGGTTGTATCTACACCTTTTCTATAAGGCGCAGCAATGTTTTTGTCATCCAAGAGCAGTACAATATGTTTGAAATCTTTGAGTCCCGGTAAAATAAAGAGGCTTCTGATGATAGAAGGAGCAGCACTGACATCGGCTACAAACTGTACATGATGCTCTTGCAGATATGTAGGTTTTTGTGTGTTAAAAAAGTCGTTACATGTATGTGCAGGCTCTTTGTCAAAAGCAAAAATCACTTTGTATGTATCTGCATTTAAGCTATGCTCTTTGCCAAACTGGTCTTTAAGGTTTAAATCTGTCAAACTTTTTCCGACAACAAGTTTTGGTTCTATATTTTTATTTTCATCACTCTTTGAGCTACATCCCAGCAGTAAAAAAGTTGCTAAAATTCCTATAAGTATATTTTTCATAATTCTTTTCTCCATAATTTTTAGGCATTGTACCAAAAGTAACTAAGAAATAGATTTTAGAGTTTAATTATAAGTAAAAAGAGAGTAAAATTTTAGAAATAAAACTAAGGAATTGAAAATATGGCATGGGCAACAGCTAGACATATACTTGTAGAGAGTGAAGAAAAATGTAATGAACTTAAAAAAGAGATAGAAAACGGAGCGGATTTTGGTGAGGTGGCAAAAGCAAATTCAACATGTCCTTCTTCTGCAAATGGCGGAGATTTAGGACAGTTTGGTCCGGGACAGATGGTTCCTGAATTTGACAAAGCGGTATTTAGCGGAGATGTAGGTGTTGTGTACGGACCGATTCAAACACAGTTTGGGTACCATCTTTTAGAAGTGACAGGCAGAGGGTAGGTTATGAGTAAACCGGTAAAAGTGGCTGCAATTCAGATGAGTATGAGCGAAGATAAACACGCTAATGTTTTAAAGGCTGAGCAGTTTGTCCGCGAGGCTGCTGCAAATGGGGCCAAGATCATACTTTTACCGGAACTTTTTGAAGGGCTTTACTTTTGTAAAGACAAAGACAAAAAATATTTTGAGTGGGCAAAACCGCTTAAAAATAACAAACTAATTCAACATTTTGCAGATCTGGCAAAAGCATTACATGTAGTTGTATTAGTTAGTTATTTTGAAAAAGCACAAGAAGGTTGTTTTAACTCACTTGTTGTCATTAATGCAGACGGAACTGTGATGGACAATTACCAAAAAACACATATACCTGACGGCCCGGGCTATGAAGAAAAGTTTTACTTCAAACCCGGAGACACAGGCTTTAAAGTCTATGAAACAGCATACGGAAAAATCGGCGTCGGAATCTGCTGGGATCAATGGTTTTGTGAGACAGCACGGGCTTTGACACTTATGGGTGCTGAGATTATCTTTTACCCGACAGCCATTGGAAGTGAACCTGAAATCGGGCTAGATTCAAAAGAACACTGGCAAAGAGTACAGATGGGACATGCCGCGGCAAATACCGTGCCCGTAGTTGCTGCAAACCGTATTGGCAAAGAGAGGGGAGAAAACTGTGAACTTACTTTTTATGGTTCTTCATTCATTACAGATTACACAGGCAAAAAAATTGCCGAAGCCTCTCGTGACAAGGAAGAGATAATTTACGGTGAATATGATTTAGATGAAAACGCAAAGCAAAGAGAGTATTGGGGATTATTAAGAGACAGAAGAAGTCAGATGTATACTCCTCTATGTAAAGAAAAATAATTAAGGAAAAGTGTTAAATGGTAAAATATTTTAGTTTGATTGGTGTTTTGTGTTCTATGTCATTTGCAATGCAAGATTATAGATGTAGCAGTGTGTGTCTATGTGATGGTACAGATTTTGTTAGCGTTGATTCGTTTGATGATGTTTTTACGCAGGGAGAAGTTTCCGGACACATTCGATTAGCACATGTCAGACAAAACAATGATGCAACAACAACACCAGATACATATGGTACTGCTATAGGAGGGGAGATAAAATATGAAAGTGCGAAATATTATAACACTTCTATTGGTCTTTCTTTATTTGTTTCGCAAAATATAACACCGCTAAGTGGAGATTTTAATACCGGTAAATTAAATCTTGATTTTTTCGATGGAGATGGCAGTTCTTTGACATATTTTGGAGAAGCATATATTGACTATTACTATAATAATTTTGATTTACGCATTGGACGACAAAAACTAGATACACCTTTTAATGACAGAGATGATATTCGTATGGTTCCCAATACTTTTGAAGCTGTGACATTAGGCTATGGTGGTATAAAAGATTTTGTTTTTGTTTCTGGTTATATTACAGCATGGGCAGGATATGATTCTGGTCAAAATATTTCAAAATTTAAAGATATACCTGGAACAATAGGTGCAACTGGAGAAACGGGAAAATATGCAGTATTTTTTGGTGTAATGAATAAAAGTTTTGAAAATGTAGAACTGCAGGCTTGGTATTATGGTTTTGATAAACAGACAGATTTAGAATATATAGAGGCTACATATGAAGTATCGCTCAACAGTGATATCGGTATATCTTTAGCAGGACAATATGCCCATTATCACGAACGTTCTTCTTCGATGATTGAGGGCGATGTTTATGGTGGCGTAACAGGTGTCACTTATAAAGGAATAGGAATAAGTTTTGCCTACAATGATGTTATAACACCTGGCAACCAAACGATTATTATTGGATATGGAGGAGGCCCCTACTATACATCTATGGAAGAAATGACAATAGATTCTATTGATGATGCCAGTGCTTATGTAGTGGGTATGGAAATTGATTTAAGTCAAACTGTTTTACAAAATTTGGGATTTTCGTATGCTTTTGGTCGTTTTGATGGTACGAATGCAGCCGCACCTGTAGAGTATGAAGAACACGATATTATTTTTAGTTATATAGCAAGTGATAAGTTGGATTTTGAAGCGAGTTATGCACTTGTGGATGACAAAAAGAACAGTGGAAGTAACGATGCCGGATATAAGCGTACACTTCTTCGACTGAATTATGCTTTTTAAGAAAGTATAAGTTCCTCTAAATCCTCAAGTTTTGCACTTGTTACATCAGCAAACTGTGTGCGGTTAAAAGTTTGCTGTCTTTTGGCAAGTTGGGCTGTATGTGTAGAGATAAGTGAGAGCATCTCCTCTTTTTCAATTTTTCCATCAAGGTAGTCTAAAACCTCTACGATGCCTATCGCACCAATGGCATGGGGTGCTCTTGTATATTTTTGTTCCAAAAAACAGACCTCGTCAATAAGCCCTTGTTCATACATCTTTTGTGTTCTTTTTTGGATACGCTCACGCAATACTTCACGCTCTACATCAATATTGTAAATCTGCAAATCTGTAATGACAGGCTTTGGCGGATTTTGTTTGAACCATTGGCTCGGTGGGAGTTGTGAAGCTTCATAAATCAAGAGTGCTTTTTCTATGCGGTATTTGTCATGAGGAGTTATTTTTTGCATATGTTCTGCATCAATCTTTGTTAAAAAATCATGGCACTCTTGCAGGTTTTGCAGTTTGTGCTTTACATGTAAACGATGTTCTGAGCTAATAGGTGGTAAGGGTGACAGTCCCTCAAGCAGAGATTTAAGATAAAAAGAGGTACCGCCTACTATAACGAGATTTTTACCCTCTTCTTTACATGTAGCATAAACTTTTTTGTATAAATCTATAAAAATATCAACACTGAAATATTCATTGACAAAGAGTTCGTTGATGCCAAAATGTTTGATTTGTGCAAGCTCTTCTTTGGATGGTTTAGCAGAAACGATGTCTATCTCTTTATAGATACTTAAAGAGTCTATGGAGAGTATGTAGGCATTAAGTTTTTGTGCAACTTTAATAGCCAGATCACTTTTTCCAGAAGCGGTAGGTCCTATGATGGCAAGTTGGCGTGGTGTCATTTTTTCTCTTCGATGAGTTCTACTTCTTCACTGCTCTCGTCAAGCAACAGTTCTGTTTGTGCTGATGGGGTGATGGTTCCACTGAGTGCCTGTATAAGTGCACTTTCCTGTTCTTTTTCAAGCTTTCCGCTGGCAACAGTGTCAATGATTTTTTCGGCTATGCGCATTTTTGTCATATTTTCCTGCTGATGAAAATATTTGTCGAGATTGTCCTGATAGGCCCTGAGTTTGTCATCATGTCTGCGTTTGAAGTAGATGTAGATAAAATATGTAGCAATAACCAATACAAAAAAGAGTATGAGTAAAAGATAGCGTTTCAACTCCATAGCATCCTGACGCTCTAAGTCACGCAGTTTTGCTTCAAAAGCCTCTTTTTCTTTGGCCTGCGCCAAAAGCATTTTTTCTTTTTGTGCTGCGGCTTCAAGTTTTATTTTTTCCAAAAGCTGTGCTTTTTCCATTTTAGCCAGAGTCGTTTGTGCATTGATTTTTGCCAGTTCCTGCTCTTTTTGTGCATCAATTTTTTTCAGCTGTACCTCTTTTGTATCGGCAATTTTTGCTTCAAAAGCTTTTTTCTGCTCAAGCTGTTTTGCGGCAAGCTCTTCTTTGGATTCTGTGAAATTACAGGCAGTGAAAAAAAGGAGAAGAAAAAGAAAAACAGTAAATTTCATAATTGGGCAAACCTTGTATTATTTTAGAGAGTAATTATAGCAAACTTAAGTAAGAAGGCATAATTAATAACTTTATAAAGCCATATAGTGTAAACTCAAACAAAAAGATTTTTCATGAAGCAGTACAATTACAGATACAAAGACAAAGAGGACTTTTTTAAATTTTTAAAAGAATCTTATATTGATACGAATAATGAAAATACTCTTATACAGATGTTTACCTCGCTTGGTTCTCAAGAGGAAATAGAGAATATCGCTTCACAAATACATGCTACACTGCCAAATGCAGCATTGATCGGTGCCTCTACAGCGGGAGAAATTATGAATGGTGAGATGCTGGAAAACAGCACTGTTATCAGTATCTCTGTGTTTGAAAAAACAAGGCTTCATGCTTACTATGAAAGAGGCGAGGAGTCTTATGCCTTAGGGGTTGCACTTTCTAAAAAGGTTTTTGATAAAGAGACGAAATGTGTTATTACATTTTTAGACGGACTGCAGCATAACGGACAGGAGTATCTCTACGGACTCTCTGTGTTGAATCTCAATAATGTTGTACTTGCAGGCGGTATGGCAGGGGATATGCTTGATTTCAAACAAACATATACTATTTTTCAAAATAAGGTTTTTGACGGTGGTGCGGTATGTGTTGCCTTAAAAGGAGAGGACTTAGAGGTATATCAGGATTATAACCTGGGGTGGAGAGCGGTTGGACCGACTTTTACTATTACCAAATCCGAGGGTGCAAGAGTATATGAAATTGACAATCGTCCGGTAAAAGATGTGTATGCGGAAGTACTTGGAGCATTTGCAGTAGACAATATGCCGGCTTCTACGATAGAGTTTCCGCTAATTTGCCAGGAAGAGGATATATTTATAGCACGGTCAATGTTACATGTAAATGATGATGGCAGTCTTTTATATGGGGGAAATCTTGAAGAGGGTGAGAAAGTTCGTTTTGGTATAGGAAGCAGAACACTGGTAAATCAATACAATACAAAGAATAGACTTTTTGATGAGGAGTCACTGCAGTCCTGTTTTATATACTCATGTCTTGCTCGAAAACAATTTTTAGGCAAAGAGCTTGAAAAAACATTTCGACTGCTTGAACAAAAAGCACCTACATCGGGCTTTTTTACCTTCGGAGAATTTTTTCTCAATAATACAAGGGCAAGACTGCTCAATATTACAACAACTATACTTTTTCTGCACGAAAAAGGAACACGTACACTCAAAAGCAAGTGTAGAGAAAAAAGAAGAGATAAAAATGTTTCAAAGACTGACAGTGCACTTTTTAATTTAATTGACTATGTGACAAGTGAACTCAAAGAAAAAGAGAGAAACTTCAAAGCATCGAAGTTTAAACTTGATGAATTTTTAAAAGCACTTGACAGTGTTGTCATAATTTCAAGAACAGATACGCTTGGAAACATTACCTATGTAAATGAACGTTTTGAGGAAGTGAGCGGCTATACAAAAGAAGAACTTATTGGCAAATCGCACAGTATTGTCCGTGACCCTGATGTCCCTGATGAGGTCTTTGCCGAGATGTGGAGGGAAATAAGAAAAGGAAACATCTGGCAGGGAGAATTTGCAAACAGGGCAAAAGACGGAAGCAGTTACTATGTAAAGAGTTCTATAATTCCCATTCATGATGAGAATAATAAAATTATAGAATATATGGCCATTCGCGAAGATGTAACCTCTTTGGTAGAGAGTAGAAAAAAAGCTGAAGCGGCCGAAACAGCACAGGCAATGTTTTTGGCAAATATGAGCCATGAGATCAGAACACCGATGAACGGTATTTTGGGTTTTACAGAGTTGCTGGGTAAAACACGGCTGAATGCAACACAGGAAAAATATCTCAATGTTATCAGCAGTTCGACAAAAACACTGCTTAATATTGTCAATGATATTTTAGACTCTTCAAAAATAACCAACAATAAAATCTCACTTGAAAAGGTAGCTTTGAATCCTTTTGTAGAATTTGCAACAACCTATGAACTGCTCAAATCAGTAGCAGATGAAAAAGGACTGCACTATACGTTGGAAATTGATAATGCCATATCATCATGTATATACAGTGATGCGACACGACTTCGCCAGGTTATGATTAATTTGCTCTCAAATGCCATTAAATTTACTCCTGAGTGCGGAAAAGTTACATTTAGTATATCTTTGGTTCATGAAACGCCAACACAGCAAAGAGTCCATTTCAGCATCAAAGACAGTGGGATTGGTATTGCCCCTGATAAACTCAAAGAGATATTCAAGCCATTTGTCCAGGCAGAAACATCAACAACAAGAAGATTCGGAGGAACAGGACTTGGCTTAAGTATCAGTGCTGATCTGCTGCATGTATTTGGCAGTGAACTGCAGGTAGAGTCTGTTGAAAAAGAGGGAAGTAATTTTTTCTTTTATTTGGATTTTGATCTGTGTGATGCAGATGAAGAAACGGTTGAAGAAGACAATACACATGGAGGGTGCAAAGAAGATGAGGCATGCGACAAACTTTATTTACATGTACTCGTTGCAGAAGATTATGAAATAAACAGAATGTTGATAGAATCAATTTTTAAGAAGTATACAAATGTGACACTTGAATTTGCGCATAACGGGAAAGAGGCTGTAGACAAAGTGGCGCAAAATGAGTATGATTTGGTTTTTATGGACATCAATATGCCGGTTATGAACGGTCTTGAAGCTACAAAAAATATACGCAGGGAACTGCAGTCTGATGTTGCCATTGTAGCATTGACGGCAAATGCCATCAAAGGAGACAGGGAAAAATTTCTTGCCTGCGGTATGAATGATTATCTGAGCAAGCCAATAGACAGTACAAAATTAGAAGCAATTTTGGCTAAATACTCACAAGGGCCAGAAGATGCTGTGTCTATAGACATAGAAAAAATTTTACAGCAGGTAAATACAAAAGTGGGAGTGGGAAAAGAAGTCGGAATAAAACTCTTAAGCTTGTTTTTAGAGAGTTTAGATGAACTTGTGCCTGTACTTGAAGATGCTTTTACAAGCCAAGACAATAAAAAAATATATGAAACAGCACATAAACTCAAAGGTGCGGCAGGCGCACTCTATCTTGAAGATATACATGAACTTATGCAAACAATAGAAAAAAGTGCATTGGAAGAGAATGCTATGCAACATAAAAATAAAGTAGAATTACTTTATGAGTATATTGAGGTATTTAAAACAGGAGTTGCACAATATCATTAAAATTTAAATCACATTTGGATAAAATGGAGCATAAATACAGAGATGAGGTTTGATTTGCAAAGAATAATACAAAAAGCAAAAGATTTTAATGAACTTGTGATGTTTGAACATTCCATCTTTTCTCTGCCATTCATTTTTATAGCGATGATAGTGGCAACAGATGGTTGGTTTGGTCTATGGCTTTTGATTCTAGGTGTTTTGGCGGCACTCAGTGCAAGAAATTTTGCAATGGGTGTAAACCGTTATGCCGATCGTGATATTGATGCAAAAAACCCAAGAACAAGCAGCCGTCCGAATGTAGACGGCAGACTTGACAGGGGAAGCATACTTATATTTATAGTTGTCAATGCTCTTATTTTCATTGCCGTAGCATATATGATAAATTCTCTTGCCTTTGCGTTAAGCTTTCCTATTTTGTTTGTTTTGGCTTCGTACTCTTACTTCAAGCGTTTTAGCTCTTTGGCGCATGTTGTTTTAGGACTTGCATTAGGGCTTGCACCTATTGCCGGAGTGGTTGCTGTGAGTGCTGCTATCCCTTTATGGTCGGTTTTACTTTCATTGGGTGTGATTTTTTGGGTTGCAGGATTTGACCTGCTTTATTCTTTGCAGGATATGGATTTTGACAAAGACAATGATTTGTATTCTATTCCGTCTCGTTACGGAGCAGATGCTACACTCTTTATCTCTGCTCTTTTTCATGCCCTGGCTGTTTTGTTTTGGCTCCTTTTTGTATGGGCTGCAGATCTTGGAATATTTGCCTATATAGCTGCTGTTGGCAGTGGATTTGTGCTCTATTATGAGCAGAGATTAGTACGAAAAGATTTTACAAAGATAGACCGTGCTTTTTTTACAGTTAACGGCTATCTGGGTATTGCTTTTTTAATTTTAATCATAACAGACAAGGTAGTATCATGAATAAACCCCGTTTAGTTCCCGCACCGATTGCTATAGTTTTTTCCGAAGCTGATTTGAACAAAGATGCATACGAAAGAGAATATCAGCAACTGAGCGAAAGTGACGATGATCCGATTTCTCAGTGGCTCAAGCTTGCAAAAGCCCGTGGCGAAACAGCAGAGAGCGATCCGGTACTGCTCAACCTGATGGTGGAACTGCACCGGAAAATAGATGCGCTTGAAATGTTTTTAAAAAATGAAACACCAAAAAGACTCTCTTTGACAAATGAAGCGCATATAAAAGCTATAGGGTTTGAACATTTTGAACTTGAAGAGCCTATGCTGCAAGAGGGTAAAGAGTACTATGGGCGTATCAATATGCCGGTGCATCCCAAACGTGATATCGGCGTGTTTTTTAAGGCACTTTCTCCCAATTTGGCACAGATTGTCAGAATGCACGAGCGTGATGAAAAAGAGTGGGCTGCTTATCTCACTGCACGCGAACGTATCTTAATCCGTGAATCCAAAGAGAAAAAACAGTGAATTTGGATCAGTTCAGTTTCAATACAGAATATCTCATTGTGATACTTGGTGCGATTATTCTTTATCTGCTCTATTATGTTTATACAAAAGATGCCGAGTACTCAAAAAATATCCGATCAGTTGCTTCTGTGGTTGAAGATTTAAACAGAGAGTTTTATTATCTGAAAAAAAAGCTTGACCAGACACAAAGCAGTATAAAGGACAACTCACAAAGAATGAATGATGAAGAGATTTATCAGGAAATTGAACGCAGTGTCTATGATATGGTACATCCGCTCTCTTTGGCGATAAAGCAGTTACAAAATAATATTAATACCATTGAGCATGAGATACAAAACAAAATACTGCAACTTGAAAGCGGTGTAAAACAGATCTCTATTCCCGCCTCTATTCACGGGAATGATGATGAAAAAATAATATCACTTTTCAAGCAGGGTGTTTCCATAGAGACAATTTCCAAAGAACTGCACCTTTCCAAACCTGAAGTGGAATTTGTATTAAAAATAAATAAGATAAAGTAGAGCAAGCGTGAACGCAGACAGAAAGCTTTTTACCCTCGTGTCACTTTTAATTGGCATAAGCATAGTCCTTTCGTATACACTGACGCCGTATACAACACTCCTATTCGGTGTGAATGAGTTTCATTTTGCCATAAGACAGACTGTTTTTGGTCTTATCAGCATAACAATAATTTTTGTACTTTCACAACTTGATCCGGACAAGTGGCTCAAACCCATAGGTTTCACTCTCTTTTTTGGTTCTTTGATTTTAATGATAGCCATGCCGTTTTTACCGGAGAGTATTGTTTCTGAAGTTGGCGGAGCAAAACGATGGATTAAAATAGCGGGTTTTTCTCTTGCACCGGTGGAGTTTTTCAAGGTCGGTTTTATCTATTTTCTGGCGTGGAGTTTTTCTCGCAAACTCGGGCATCATGACGGTATGGGACTCTCCAATGAGTTTAAAAGGTTTATGCCCTATGCCGTTATTTTTTTAGGGGCAATGTTTATCATAGCTTTTTTACAAAAAGATTTGGGTCAGGTTGTTGTCCTTGGTGCAACACTGCTTTTTATGCTGATTTTTGCAGGAAGCAGCTTTCGGTTTTTCTTGTCTATTTTGGGTGTGATTTTTGGAGCAGTTATTCTTTTTATTGTAACGGCACATCACAGAATACTCAGAATCAAATCATGGTGGGCTTTGGCGCAAAACTCTGTGCTTGACCTCTTGCCTGACGCGATTGCAGAGAGACTTCGGGTGCCTGTTGAAGTAGAACCCTACCAGATAGGGCATTCGCTCAATGCCATACACAATGGCGGACTCTTTGGCACAGGGCTTGCAAACGGAACATTCAAACTGGGGTTTTTAAGTGAGGTGCATACCGATTTTGTGTTGGCAGGACTTGCGGAAGAGTTTGGTTTTTTTGGTGTTTTTTGTGTTGTTTTTATTTTTTTGTGGATGATTCAGCGTATATTTAAAATAGCCAACAGGACACAAGACACCAGTATATATCTTTTTAGTATAGGCATCGGACTGATTCTCTCTTTTTCGTTCTTGGTCAATGCCTACGGCATAAGCGGCATTACACCGATTAAAGGAATTTCAGTACCTTTTTTGTCATACGGCGGTTCTGCAATGCTGGGCGCTGCTTTTGGCGTGGGTATGGTGCTCATGGCATCTAAAAAAGCAAAAATGAACTAAGGAAAAACAAATATGAAATTATGCATTACAGGCGGCGGAACAGGGGGGCATTTGATGATTGCCGAGTCTTTGTCTGCAGCTGCGGTAGCAGATGGACATGAGGTGATTTTTGTCGGTTCTGCTTCAGGACAGGACAGAAAATATTTTGGACACCACAGTAATTTTTCACATGTCTATTTTTTAGAAACAACAGGTGTTGTGAACAAAAAAAGTATTGCAAAGCTAAAAGCACTCTATAAAATTTTTCAAGCCTTTTTAGAAGCAAGAAAGATTTTAAAAAAACATAAAGTTCAGGCAGTTTACAGTGTCGGCGGATTTTCTGCAGCTCCTGCATCTTTTGCCTCTTTGAGTCTTTTTATACCGCTTTTTATCCATGAGCAAAATTCGGTTGCAGGCAGGTTGAACAAGCTTTTAAAAAGATATGCCAAAAGTTTTATTTCTGCATACGATGAGAATTCTCCGGTTAAGGGATACCCGGTAAAAGAGTTTTTTTATAAAAATGCCAGAGTCAGAGACAAGCTTGAAACCATTATATTTTTAGGCGGTTCTCACGGAGCAAAGGCGATTAACGATTTGGCTTTACATGTAGCCTATAAGTTGCAAAAGATGAATATTGCCATTATACATCAGGCGGGAGAAGCCGACTATGAAAGAGTAAAGCGGGAGTATGACAAACTTGGTGTTTCAGTCGAACTTTATGGATTTACAAAAAATCTGCCGGAGCTGATTACACGCGCAGATCTTGCTGTTTCGCGTGCAGGTGCTTCAACACTTTGGGAACTCACAGCAAACGGGTGCCCTGCGTTTTTTGTTCCCTACCCTTATGCCGCAGCTGATCATCAGTATTACAATGCGCAGTTTCTTGTCAAAGAGAATTTGGCATGGTGCGAACGTGAAGGGAAAAATTTGAAACCAAAACTGATCAAGGTGCTCAAAAATCCACAACTCAAAGAAAAGAGTGAAAAACTTCTACACTATACAAACGGGAATGTTGCACAGCAGATGATTCAAGATGTGCAAAAGAAGATAAAATGATAAAAGAGTTGGCACAGGATTTGGTAGACTTGATATTTGACTGGGGATATCTTGGCATTTTTATTATGATGGCGATTGAATCTTCGTTTATCCCTTTTCCGAGTGAAATTGTTTTGGTTCCTGCCGGATATCTGGCAGCAAAAGGAGATATGAGCATAGCCTACATTATGGGAAGTGCTTTGGGTGGCTCACTGCTTGGTGCCTTTGTAAATTATTATCTGGCACTGACTCTGGGACGTAAATTTCTTTTAAAATTTGGAAAATATTTTTTTATTTTTCCTGAAACACTTGATAAAATGGAAAACTATTTTCAAAGTCACGGGCATATTTCTACATTTACAGGAAGGCTTATTCCCGGGATACGTCAGCTCATTTCTATACCGGCGGGGCTGGCGCGTATGAATATAGTCGAATTTTCTCTTTTTACAACACTGGGGGCGGGAATCTGGGCACTAATTCTGACACTTTTGGGTTATTTTATAGGAGAAAATCAGGCACTTATACAGGAATACTTAAAAGAGATAACTATAATAGTTTTCGTTTTGTTGGTAATATTAGTCTGGATATACTACACTTATCAAAAAAGAAAGGCATAAGATATGGATTATATGTTTGCGCAGGGGTTTTTGGGAACAAGAGCTCCTTTGTTTATGGATGTTGTGACACTTATTGTGGCGGTTTTACCTTTGTTGGTATATGGAGCAATAGCTCTGGCAAGGAAAAAGTTTTACAAGGCACATGGTTTTGTTCAAAATGTTATTTTTGTTGTATCGGTCATTGTTGTCGGATATTTTGAATACGGTGTCCGTATGGGCGGAGGGTTTGATGCTTTTATGGAAGGAAGCGGTGTTTCGCACACTTACGCTTCCATTGTATTAGGGTTACATGTAATCATAGCCGTGCTTACATTGGTATACTGGAGTCGTACGGTTATAAAGGCGAACTATCAAGCTGTAAAAGGAGTGCTTCCTGGGTTAAAGTCCAATGAGCATAAATTATTGGCTTTAAAAACTTTTTTGGGTATAGTTTTTACTTCATTTAGCGGTATATGGGTATATCTGCTGTTGTTTGTGTATTAGAAAACCTTGCCTTTAGTCTTTAAAGACGCACAGCCCGCACTGAAGTACGGGTTCCAAAGAGCAAGAAGTTTGCATAGTAAATTTATTTTTAGGAGAAAGAAAATGATAGAAGTTGGAGAAAAGGCACCGGATTTTTGCCTGCCGAATCAGGATGATGTAGAGATGTGTCTGCGGGACTTAAAAGGAAAATGGGTGGTACTCTATTTTTACCCGAGAGACAATACACCGGGATGTACAACAGAAGCCTGTGAATTTAC
>JALSKR010000153.1 GCA_026988735.1 Sulfurimonas sp. | reverse complement strand
CGGCGCAACTCTTTTGCCACCTGATCGGCAAGTTCCCGTGTCGGACACAGCACCAAAGACTGCACACGAAATTTCTTGACATCCAAATGATGCAAAAGTCCTATGCCAAAAGCAGCTGTCTTTCCGCTGCCTGTTTTTGCCTGCGCAATAACATCGCGTCCTTCTAAAATAGCAGGAAGAGCGTGTTGTTGAATAGCTGTCATTTGAGTATAGCCAAGTGATTCTATATTTTTAAGCATTTGGGGAGAGAGAGGGAGTGTTGTAAATTTCATGGAGTTGTTTCTTTTTTGTAATTATACCATTATTCTTAAACTAAAATGTCAATTTATAGCCAACACCATACTCCGTTTTGAGATACTGGGCTTTTGTTCCGTTATCTCCTATTTTCTTGCGAATATTTTTTATATGGTTATCAAGGGAACGATGTGAACTGATAGACGACAGAGCATGCACAAGCTCCTCTCTTCGCATTACATTGTTTTTGTTTTGGATAAGCAAAGAGAGCAGTTCAAACTCTATGGTTGTCAAATCAAGCTGTTTGTGTTGAAAATAGATATGCTTGTTTTTTATCTCAAATACTTTTTTTTCACTCTCTATTTTAATCTCACTGTTTTTGCCGAGTTGTAGCCATATTCTTGCTTCAAGTTCTTCAAGGTCTAGCGGTTTTGTCATATAATCACTTGCCCCGTATTTAAAAGCTAAAAGTTTTCGCTCTGTATCATTGTAAGCACTTGTTACTATAACCGGTAAAGTAACCTGATTTTTAATGCTTTTCAATACTTCAAATCCGTTGAAATCAGGCAGATTTATATCAAGCAACAAGAGGTCAAAGCTTTCATTTTTTACTTTTGCCACGCCATCAGTAGCTGTAGATACAGACTCAACTGCAAACCCGCAGTCACTCAAATATTCATAAATCAATTCCGAGGAGAGTTCATCATCTTCTACAAGTAATATTTTACCCTTTTGCATACGTTTTTCCAATAAAATACAGATTTAACAGATTTTAGTGTAATTTTGCTTAGATTTGTATTTTAAAATGACAAATCTGTTTTAAGAGGTGTAATTTGATAAATATTAAGGAACTGACGAAATATTCGCAGAATTTGAAAGTATTGTATGTTGAAGATGATGTGGATGCGAGAGAAATAACAACAATGCTGTTAGAAGATTTTTTCGATACTATCATTGTCGCAAAAAACGGGCAGGAGGGATTGGAAAAATTTGAACAAAACAGTATAGATATCATCATAACAGATATTAATATGCCCTACATGAACGGTTTGGAAATGGCTAAAAAAATCAGAGAAACAGATGTAGAAGTTCCCATTATCATACTTTCTGCTCATAATGAAGAAGATTTTTTTCTCCAAAGTATACAAATCGGTATCAACGGTTATCTTTTAAAACCTATTGATATGAAACAGCTCTCAAGCACCATCTTCCAGGTAACACAAAGATACAAATATGCCCTCGAAGCAAAGCGAAATCTTCATCTCCTCAAAGAGTATCAGGAAGTGACAAACAACAGTTCCATAGTCTCCAAAGCAGATACAAAAGGAATTATCACTTATGTGAATGACGCTTTTTGCGAAGTCTCCGGTTACACAAAAGAGGAACTGCTTGGACAAAATCATAACATTGTTCGCCATCCTGACAATCCAAAATCGATGTTCCAGGAGATGTGGAACACCATACAAAAGAAAAAGAAAATCTGGAAAGGTGTGGTCAGAAACAGAGCAAAAAACGGAAAAAGCTACTATGTTGACTCAGTAGTCAAACCAATTCTTGATTTAGACGGCAATATCATTGAGTATATTTCATTACGGCACAATATTACTGATATTATGCACCCTCTCAAACAACTCAAAAACGAACTCAAAAATGCTCATAACCCTTTACTGGTCTACATCAAACTTGAAGATTATGATGATTTGGAAGATTTTTATGATACAAATACGCTTTATATTCTTGAACAAAAGGCACGGGTATACCTGCACAATACCTTTGCAAAAAAATACAGCTTTGACAAACTGTATCAATTACAAAACGGGGAGTATGCTTTTATTTTAAATGCACAAGATCATACAGCAGACATCTCTTCTTTTATT
>JALSKR010000152.1 GCA_026988735.1 Sulfurimonas sp. | reverse complement strand
GTTGTTCTCCTGCCAAAGAAGGTCAGCATGCTGATAAATACGGTAGGGGGTGTCACCGATTCCGTCACCGTTTGCATCAAAACCGTCATACCTGTCCCAGTAATTGTACTCTACAACATTAGAAGCGTCAAAATTGCCTCCGATATCCTTAAGCACATCATCAATATTTCCAAAAAACTTATTATGCACAATGGTATTGTCTCTGATGGAGACATGAAAATGCAATGCTTCTGCATTGTAGGCTATTTCATTATTTTTAAAGTATCGTTTCATTCCCCGTGCTTTTTCCGCTCCCTGAATGTAGATGCCTTTTGCATTATAACGGACACTGTTGCCTGTAAATACAAAATTTGAAACACTTCCTATCATGACGCCGATGCCAGCGGCTCCTGTAGAACTGTAAATTTTATTTGCAAGAACCTTTGTCTCTTTTGCACCCATAAACATCATAGCCACAGAGTTATACATGTAACTGTTGTGTTTAAAAACATTGGCATTGCTTAATTCCAAATGTGTTGCAAATCTGTTATGTGTAAAGGTATTATCCTGAAAAACATTATGATGGGAATAGTTCAGCGTTACATCTCTTGTATGATGAATGTTATTTCCCCTAATGGTATTATAATGGGAATAATAGAGTTTCAGGGCATTGCCGCGCAGTGCAATATCATTCTTTGCCACTGTAATGTCATTATATTCAATGGCTGTGTGTTCTACCCTGTCCATGTCAATTCCATACAAAACATTTTGTATTCTGCAATTACTGATTTCGCAATATTTTACCTGTTTCAGAGCAACAGCAGCATCAATTTTTTGCATATTTTTTCCACTGTTGCTGATAAAAAGATTTTTTAAACGAACCTGGGAACTGTGTATTGTGATGACCGAACCCTTTGCATCCCCTCTGATTGCAACATTTTTTCCAATCCCCAGAAGAGTAACAGGTTTGTCAATGACAAGATTGCCATAATATGTGCCGTTATGCAGCTTGATGACAGCGCCTGGTTTGGCTTTGTTCAAAGCATCCTGCAAAGGATTTGCAAACAAAGAAGAGACAAAAATCAGAAAAAATATACTAATAAAATTTATGTATCTCTTCCATGATATTTGCAAATTCTATATCCTCACCTTTTTCTTTTAAAAATGCAACAAGATACTTCTCACTTGCATCCACACCCTCACTTTTCTCAATTTCCAAAAGTTTGGCATAGAGATCGGCTATGATTTCTATAACATGCCTTGAAATTTTTTTTCGAGAAGCATGGTAGCCTATTATTTTTCCCGTATCGGTATCTTTTCTGATTTCAAATTCGGTAAATATCCAATAATAGCGCCCGTCTTTTGCCAGATTTTTCACAACGGCATTGATGTTTTTCCCCTGCTGAATTGTCTCCCACAAAAGTTTAAAGACCACTTTTGGCATATCCGGATGACGGACTATACTGTGAGGCTGCCCTATAAGTTCTTCTTGCGTATAACCTGAAACTTCCTGAAAATAGTCATTAGCAAAAGTAATTTTGCCTTTTTCATCTGTTTCGCTGACAATGTATCTTTTTGGATCGAGCTGAATCTCTTCATCTTTTGGGGTGGGTTTTTTCATTTTTTTCTCCTACATGCTGTCATTAAGCCAGTTAATAAGCCCTCTGTTAATCTCTCTAAAACCTAAAATACGTTTTCCATTGTGCGACTTTGCAAATTCCTCAGCCCTTTTATACGAATCAAAAGGAACCAAATCATCACCTGCAGGGGAGATTGTGTCACTCCCGTACACATAAAAAGCACCCTTGGCTTTGATAGGTTCTGCCGTTGCAAAATCAGTTACATAAATATTTTTGAAATCACTCTCCTGTTTGATATTGTATTCCGGCCATGCCGCAGGTCTGAAATAAAATTCAAACATTGATTTTGGTGAAACAAAAAAGATTTTTTTGCCGTTTGCAAGTTCTATTTTAGCAACCCAGGTCGGATATTTATAGACTTTCATCTGTCGTATCAGACCTGTCGTATTTTTATCATAATTCATCTCATACGAGAACAACAGACTTGAAAACAAAAGTACACCTATAATAATTTTTTTCATAACAGCTCCTAGACCAAATCTTTTTTTTCAAATATTTTATATCCGAGATAGGCAAATCCCATTCCCAAAACAAGAGGATACCCAATCGCAAGCAGTACAAACATTGTCTGAGAGACCGAATCGAGTATATAATAGGCAACCGGTCCCATTACCGTCAACTGCGGATCAAACAAAGATATTGCAGCCACCCGGAAAATTTCCATAGGGTTGAGCAACGCTATCGTTATAATCAAGCCCTCACTAAAACGTTCCTGCATCATCAGGGATATAAGAGCAATGTCAATAAAAGCCAATAAAAATATCCAAATAAAGAATGCTATTCCCAAAGCAACTTCGGAAGATTTCACAAAAGAGGAGATAAAAAATGCTATACCCAAAAATGTAGCACTCATAGCAAACAAAAGTCCCGTATATAAAAAGAAAATATCCCAGGGAATTGCAGCTCCCTTAAACGCACCGTATATGACTGCGATAATCATTGCAAAAACAACAGGCAGATAAACAGTAATAAACCGTCCGATAATTTTTCCCCAGTAATACTGTTTTAAAGAGATAGGAAAAGAGAGCATATACTCCAGAATATGGCTGTCTCTGTCCCCTGAAATGGAACGAACCGTCGTAATCAAAATAAATATCGGCAAAATAACGATTGTTATCTGAATATACATAAGCAGCAATCGGCTCAGCCCGCTAAAACCCATCACCTGTGATTCGGTGACACCTGCAATAAAAAACAGAGCAATGAGTCCGCCAAATACAAGAGAATAGACCAAAAACCATTTTGCCCGGATTGACTCTTTTAAGTCCAAGTATGCAATTAAATATAAATTTTTCATTTAAAATCTCTCATCTGATACAATTTTTCCCATATCCATATAGATTTGTCTGTTGACTAAATCTTTCACCTCTTCGAGTCGGTGCGTAACAAAAAGCAGAACCTTCTCCTGCTCGTTTTGTTTGAGCAGTCTGTAAAAATCATCTCTGGCTTTGGGGTCAAGATTTGCCGTCGGCTCATCATAAATAATAATGTCGCTTTTCTTTGCCAGAGATATCGCAATAAGAAGCTTCTGTTTCATGCCTCCGCTGAGTTTAAAAAATGATTTACTCAAATTGGCATTTATATCCAGTTTCATTTCATTTGCATAATGCTTCACCAACTCTTTGTCAACATCAGCACTCACACAGACATACTGTATCAATTCGTCAATACTGAGCTTGATAGGAGGCGGGAGCTGTGGTACAAAACTGATATGAGACAAAACATCTACCCTGTTTTTTACAGGATTGAGCCCGTTAATCAACACCTCTCCGGCATCAGGATGGTAGTATCCCAAAATTGAGCGGATAAGTGTTGTTTTTCCTGCACCGTTTGCACCCATTAGCGCTATGGACTCATTTTTCTTAAATTCACAGCTGACATTGTCAAGTGAAATATTTTGTCCGAATTTTTTCGTTACATGTGATATCTGAATCATAATTTACACCAAACTTTTTAATCGAAAATCGAAATTGAGGGCATCTTCATGGCAGACATCTATACATCTTCCGCATAAAGTACAGTCAGCACCCGTAATGTACTCTCTTGTTATGCCCTCTTCTTCTCTTTGCTTGTCATATTTTGCCTTGGTGATTTCCAAAACCTGATTTTCAAAACAGACATCATGACAGACCATACAGTGGTCACAGTTGTCGTTCCATTCAACACGGAGTGCGGAAACTTTACCTATCATTCCGTAAGTCATTCCTATAGGACAGATATAGGTACACCAGGCACGGCGCGAAAAGAAAACCTCAAAAGCAAGCACCACCAAAACCCAGACAAGCGCCAGACTCCAGCCGTACGCAATGGCACGGGAAAGTATTCCAACAACATTGAATGTTTCAAAAACAAGATAGCCGCTTGTAAAAGAGAGCACAAGAAAAATTACCCAAAAAGCATAACGGATTCTATGATCAAACCTTCTCTCTTTTATGATTTTTTTATGCACCAGCGTATCATGCCATTTTTCACCGATTTCACTTAAAATTCCATACGGACATACCCAGGCACAATAACTCCGTCCCCCTACCAAAATATAAAAAAGCACAATGGTACTCACACCGATAATGATGTTTATATGCAAATGGTGTTCCGCCATTAACATCTCTAAAGTTGTAAAAGGATCAATCAGATGAAAACCCAAAAAACGCGAGCCGTTTAATGTTCCTTCAAGCATTTGAATATCAACAGCAAAAGATAAAAAGAACATCAGATGAATCACTATGACAAGAATCCATCTTTTGGCTCTGTAACTCAGAACCTTTTTTCCCTCTTTTGTCGTATTGTAAAATGTTGACCAGAAAGTTGTTCTTTTTATCGTCTCTCTATTATGATACTTATCCATTTTTATTCCTGCTTCACTGCTTTTGCTCTTGCCGAAAAAGAACCTATTTCATTGGCAAATTTTCGTAAATCCTCTTGTGTCATATGGATTAAAAGCCCTTTCATAACCAGGTTTTCTTTTCTTCCTGATTTAAAGTCTTCAAGTTTTTTATAAATTGTCTCCGCGCTTTGTCCGAAAAGTTTTGGTCCCATCAGTTTTTTACCATACTGCATACCACTCCCGTCAACACCGTGACAAGAAGCACATTTGCTTTTATAGGCATCACTTACTTTAAAACCTGCAACATTACCGGCCTTCTCACGCAGTGCATTCAACGCTTCATTCTCTTTTTCTCTGTCACTCTTCTCTTGCGGCTGACTCTCTTGCACAGCAGCTGTTCTGTTTCCGATATCTGCAATAATTTTTCCGTGTTCACCGCCATTGTATGCACCTCCGTTCATAGCCGTCCATGCCATCAGCCCAAAAATTACCAAGGTTAAAATTCCTACTATTATATTTTTCATTCTTTGCCCCTCATCTTGTTAATCTCTTTATTGAAGGCATATATTTCATCTGCCATAGCTCTAATCTCCTCGTCACTCATCATCCTGATAAGGTCATTCATCAAAGGATTGGACTTCTTCCCAGTTTTAAAATCCTGAATTTTATTGTAAATATAGTCCGCTTTTCTCTCCAGCAGTGATGGCCCGATAACACCGTTGGCATAATCATTATGGCATGGTGCACATCTGACAATAAAATTTTTACTGAGTTTTTTTACCAGCATCGTAACCTGAATCTGTTCATAGGGACTGCGTACATGTAAATTGGCATCAATATCTGTACGTGTTTTTGTATTGACCTGTTGCACGCTCTCTTTCTCTCCGTAATCATAATAAAACGAATTATTCTGTGTTTTTCCATTCTCCTGCTGAGCAACTTTTACCGCATGCGCATTTTTATTTTCTACTATTTCAATCTTTGGACTGCTCTTTTGATTTTTCGCAGAAGCAAGCTGTTCTTTTTTTGATTGCTCTTCTTTTGAGTCACTGCATGCGCTTAAGAGTGTCAGCAATACCAAAGATGAAGTCATAACAAAACTTGTCATACTCTTTTTTCTTTTATCTGTTTTCATGGAATTTCCTATGTTGTTTTTTCGTAATACTCTTCATATGTCACTCTTGGTTTGACGACTATTGACGGTTTTTGCGTCGGACAGACTTCCTGACAGGCTCCACATCCTATGCACCCGTCATATATTTCAGGCCTCTTTCCTCCCTGTGCATCCGGAACCATAGCAATAGCACTGAGAGGATTTGGAACAGGACACATATCTGCGCACAAAGTACACTCTTT
Organism: Sulfurimonas sp.; assembly: GCA_026988735.1. Lineage (GTDB taxonomy): Bacteria > Campylobacterota > Campylobacteria > Campylobacterales > Sulfurimonadaceae > Sulfurimonas. The sequence continues at coordinate 8,839 of JALSKR010000152.1, read as the reverse complement.
GCCCTCATATCCGTCAAATTTTTCAAGAAGCTGCAGTTCCAGATTTGTCACATTGTTCACAGATGCAGTAAAGGCTTTCATTTTATCGTTATAGCCCTTTGGTACCGGAGTATTTGTCATTGCCAGGCAGGTATCGGGAAATTCCAATACGGCAATCCCCATCTGGATATCTTCGGGCTTAGAACAACTGTGATCCAAAGCACCGCTTGGACATGCCAACACACAGGGAACGGCGTCACAGGCATAACATCCTCGGATATTTGCATCAATATAAGGTGTCCCCTCACCTGCGCCCTTGAGGATATCTGCCAGTTTTATAGAGTGATACGGACACACCTGCAGACACTGCCCGCATTTAATACATAAACCTAAAAACTCTTTTTCAGGAACCGCACCCGGCGGACGAAGCCTGTTTTCTTTTGCCTGCAGATACGGGCTCAAAACAATACCGCCGCCAAGAACCAGTCCTAAAACACCCAATGTAGAGTATTTGATAAATTCTCTTCTGTCTGTTTTTACTTGTTTCGCCATAGTATTCCTTTTGTATTGACTTGAGTCATAATGGTTTTACCACTCTTGGTTTTTTATCTTCCATCAAAAAAAGCGGTTTCGTAAACGGTGCCAGTTTTGCCAAAAAATTAAGAAGTGAGATAACCGGAGAGGCATAAAAAAACTTCACATTGGAGTTATATACCCATAACTGATCAGCATACTGATAGACTTTATGCGGTGTATCACCTATGCCATCGTGATTTTTATCAAAACCTTCATACTTATCCCAGTAATTTCCCGATATTTCATTCTTGTTTGTCTTGCTGCCTCTGCTGTCATTGACAATATCTTCTATATTTCCCTGAACAATATTGTTTTTGATTATATTGTTTTCACTGAGTGAGTGAAAATGCATTGCCTCTGCATTGTATAAAATTTTGTTGCCTATGATACGATTATGCGTTCCTGGTTCGAAAGGAGACCTGTCTATATAAAGTCCCTGCGCACAATAGATGACAGTATTGTCCTGTATAGTAAAATTGGATGCATCTTTTAAACCTATGCCCATTCCTGTGGCACCCTGAGAACTTTTAATCACATTGCCGATTGCAATAGAATCTTGCGAATACATAAAAAATATACCCACAGAATTAAGCTCATAATAATTGTTGCGTATTATATTTTTTCCCGCATACATAAAGTGCAAAGAGTATCTGCCGTCTTTTCCAAAGTTTTCCTCAATCACATTTCCGTGAGAATACCATACAACCATATCCCGTGATTTGATCAGTCTGTTGCCTCTGACAATATTGTCATTGGAATACCACAGCTTTAAACCATCTCCTCTTAGCCCCAGAGCAAAAGGTTTGGATGTGATCGTATTATTTTGTATAATGGAGTTGTCAACCATTTGCAAGTCTATGCCGAAAAGACAATTTTTGATTGTACAGTTACTTATTTCACACTGTTTTGACTCGCTCATTGCAATAGCCGCATCAACATTTTCATGTCTGTCACCACTGTTTATAATTGTTAGATTTTTCAATGTTACATAGGAGCTTTTGCTTGTTATAACCGTTCCCTTGTTTTCTCCGTCAATAATCACACCCTCTTCCTGCCCTATGATGGAGAGCGGTTTATCTATAACAACAGAACCTTTGTACACGCCTTTTGGAAGTTTTAAAATCGAGCCTGCAGGTGCTTTGTCTATAGCCTCTTGCAGAATATTTGCATTTAATCCGTTACAGTACAAAAGCAATACAAATATTCTTAGAAGCATTTTATTTCTCTTCCATCTCTTTAAAAGCTTTCTGTTTTGCAAAGAAAGCCAAAATACTGAAAAAACTGATAAGCAACAGCATGTAAAAACCTATGGTAGGGTAAGAGTGTGTCGTAAACTGCGCTATTTTTCCGTCACCAAAAACAGTCGGCATAAAAGGTTTGATTTTAAAAGCACCCCAGTCATGCAGACTGTGACCAAAATGGTACAGCCAGTAGGAGTAGTCAGCTATAAAAATAAGCGGCAGAGCTGCAGGAATCAGCATAATATAGTTAAAGATTTTTTTATCATAGGCAATAAACAAAATAATTCCCAAAGAAAGAAATAAAAGAGCATAAATCCCGATAGCACGTTCGATATGCCCACCTGCCCACATAGGGTCCATACCAACATAGTGGTTAATTGTGTTCATTTCATGCACTTCTCCGCTGTATCCGTCAAAATGAAAAAAGACAGGAATACCTTCCGGAAATGCCTCTTTCGGATAATTTGGAGCTTCAAGAGAAACTGCCCAGATTGGCAGAGATGCCGGACCGATTTCAGCCCCTTCTTCTATCATCTTTTCTAAATTATTACGGGCATCTTTAGGCGTCGCAACACTTTTATATCTTCCTTTGTTGTATAAATTCCATACACTTTTGCTCAAAGACGAGACCTCATCTGCCTTCCCTGCTTCTATTTTATTTAAGGTTCCATGAAAAGCTATCATAGGCAATGTAAATGAAAATGTTAAAATCAGTAAAGCTATTGTGGCAAATATTTTAGCTTTTATTAGACTTGGATGCATATTTTTATTCCTTTGCATAATCTTTTGTATATATTTATTACTATAAGTGATTATAAACTTAAATATAGACTTAGTTAATTGTATCTAATTGTTTGGGGTAAAGTACATGATATATATCAATTTTTCACTGCAGAGGAGAAAAGTAGCTTTTTCTCCTCTGTGTTAGTGTTCTTCTTTTTAGAACAAATTTGCATTCTCATCGACCCATTTCAGGTACTCAATGATATCTTTGACTTCTTTTTCACTCATATGCTGATTCGGCATTTTTAGATTAAAATAATCTATCATACTTTTCACATACGGATCATTATATTTTGAAGCAGGGTTCATGATAAAATCTTTTACCCATTTTTCAGCATTTTCATGACGGAGTAAAACACCTGTGAGGTCCGGACCAGAAGATACTTTTCCGATAACGTGACAGCCGCCACATCCGCCTTCACCAAATGCTCGCTCACCCGCTGCTGCTGCAGGAGACTGTTTCGTTGCAACTTTTTTCACCAACAAATCTTTGGCACGGATACCGACATCTGCCGTTTTAACCATATACTGCCAAATCATATTTTCAAAAAGAATTGCTTTTTCATAATCACCTTTTTTGATTGCTTCATCAGCTTTTTTCTTCTGCTCAGCAATTTTTCCATACTGGTCAAGTGCATCTTCCACAAGTGCTTTGACTGTAGGATACTTCTCATAATGATTTTCTTTTAAAAATTTCACAACAGACTGAATGACCGCATCCGTTGCATTATTAACCGCAACAGTTTTTTCATACTCAGCTTTCAATTCAGCTTTGGACATTTTTTTCATTTTAAGCTTTTGCGCACTGACATACTTTTTGTTTGGATCTTTGACCATCAGATAACCCATCATTTCCAAGTGAAGTGCAGAACAAAATTCTGTACAGTAGTAAGGGAAAACACCCTCTCTATCCGCTTTGAATTTCAACTCTACAGTTTCTCCCGGCTCGAGTGATCCGTGTACATTGTAGTTGTCCACCGTAAAACCGTGTGTTTCATCTTCCGCTCTTTCAAGATTTGTCAAGTAGAAAACAACAGTATCACCTTTGTTCACAGTAACCCGTTCAGGATTAATATGAGATCGGACCAATGTACCGTAAATATATACTTTGTTGCCTTTTCTTACAATTCTCTCCTGACCTGCAAGTGTTTTTCCTACATGCATTTTGCCGGTTTTCGGATTTGTACCCATTTTGTAGCGTACTTCAGGATGCAGTTTACTTGCACGAATAGCAACAGCCTGGTGTGGTTCACCCAACGGAATCGGCATATCATACAAAAGGTCCATTTTTCTTCCGCGGATATCAATCAACTGATGATTTTGCGGATGCAGAGGACCAACCGGATTAAATCTGTCAATTGCAAGCTTGTTTAAAGAAATAACATACTTTCCTTGCGGATCAGCTGATTTTCCTTCCATACTACACAGGTGACCGACGTTATAATGGACATTGACTTTATCAAGCACTTTCAATGTTTTGTAGTTCCATTTCACAATTTGTGAATCAACATACAGCGATGTATAAATTTCACCGTTTTTCCAGTCCTTCCCATACTGGTTGTGCAATGGCCCCAGTCCTAACTCAACTTGACCGTGTAAAGATTTTTTCATATCCAAAATAGGAATGCCGTAAGGATCTTTTCCTGCATATTCATGGTTATCAATCAGCTTTTTAATTTTACTCCATTTAAAAACAGATGCATGCGTATCAAGTTTTCCACAGATAGTGATGTATTCACCATCAGGAGAGACATCAACACCGTGTGGTGATTTTGGTTCAGGAATCAAAAAAAGCGCATTGTTTGCAACGGCCACACTCATAGGAATAACTTTCATTCCGTTGACAACTTTTACATTTTTTTTGTTTTTTGAAAGTTGATAGAGTTTTTTCCAGTTGTATACATGTAAAAAGTCAGTATCATTTCTACTCATACCTGCTTCAAACGGTGGCATTCCGACTTCTATACCCCCTGTATACATCTCTGTGTTAAAAGAGTTTGTAAAACCCCATCCGAAAGAGGCGCCTTTTCCGGCATCACTTAAATCCTGCATATACGGAGGCATCTCAATCGTAAATGAATCTTTTGGTTTAATGCGACCTATTTTGGGGTCAAAACTCCATACTGTAACACCGCCCCGGTATGTCTCTTTATACTCTTCGATAGGATGGTAGTTGTTGTCATACGGCGCTGCGTACTGACATGCTTCTAAAATATGTTTTGAGTTTGGCGTAAAAAAAGAGCCGCCGTGTTCTGATTTGAAAACAGGATTCACAACAATCTGCTTAGTTTCAAAATCATTTAAATCAATTACAGCCAAACGTGGATTTGCCTTATCGTTGATAATAAGCCATTTCCCGTCATACACTCCTTTTGTCTCGGAGAGTGCCGGGTGGTGCGTATCTCCCCAGGTGATTGATTTGCCCCGAATTTTACCCTGTGCCAGAATTTTTTTGGAGTCTTCATCATATCCGTATCCCTGCCATGGTTCCGGCGTAAATACAGCAATATATTTTAATATTTTCATAGATGGAACACCGTAAACAATAATCTGTCCGGACTGTCCACCAGAACTAAAAACAATAAATTCATCCCGTCCACCACTTGGTGTATATGTTTTTGCAGCATGAATAATATCGTTTTCCGTAAGTCCCCTTGCCTTCATTACTTTTTGCAGTTCACCACCGATAGCTGCCGATGCAACTGTCGCCATCAGTGAAGTGCCTAAAATAAGTGAAGTCAGCTTACTTAAGTGAGTAGCCATTGTATTCTCCTTTTTTTTCATTTTGAGAAAATTCCTCAAATGATAGAAAAATAGTAATATACAAAGGAGCCTAATAATTTGACCTAGGTCAAATTGTTGAATTAATTTTATTTTTTAAAGTTTATTAAATTTATTTTTAGTGCCTGAAGTTTTTGATAGGATACACTCAATTCGTCTAAGGCCTCAATAAGGATATCTTCTTTTTTTACAAATTCTTTATCAAGTATATTTTGCTCGTCCATTGTTGCTATCAGTTCCAGTAAATCCTCAATATTTTTTTCAATATGCTCTAAAGCGCGCGAGGTATTGTGCATAGATACACCTGCCTTATCAATAGATGTATTGATTCGCTGCACTAAAAAATTGAAATTATCCGCTGCATGTGCAATATCTTCTATCTGTGTATCTTCATGAATCGGTTTCACACCCAATACTGATGATTTCTGCACAATTGTTTTAGAAGTATGTAAAAACTTTTGAATAAATTCCATTAAACCTTTTAACTGGGTAAAAAGATATACCAGTAAAATAATCAGAATAACAAAAAGTGTAATTTGTATCGTTTTATTTTGACCTTTTACTCTGTCAAAATATTTTTTATGCATTGCAATTAATTTGTTGAATGCAACAATAAGTTTTAAATTTGTATCGTAAATATCTCTGACAAGTTTTGCTATAACTATATTTGTATAACCGTTTTGAATCCTGTATGCATCTCTGAATTTTTGCACAAGCAAATAGAATTCATTCCATAAAGAGATAATTTTATCTGATTCTTTATGAATCTCCGAAGAAGAAATTCCATGTAGAATTTCATCTTTACGGTTCATATTTTCTACAAATGCCTGAATGGATTCATTGAGTTGTTTCACAGAGGCATCTTTGTTTCTATAAATAAAAAATATGTTTTTGGCAATCTCCTGTGTAAAAGCCTTTTGCTCATTAATAACTTTTAAAAGTTGTAAATTTGCTTCATTTTGAGTGGAAATATGTTTAGAATAAAAAGCCAGAACTATGGACAGAAGCAAAATCAATGCAGCTACAAATTTTATTTTAGTCATTTGTTTTATCCTTGTAAATTTCCTCTAAGGCAATTGGATTTATTACTGTTACCTGTCCGTGTATTATATCAATAATTTTATTCCGCTTTAACCGATTAAGTACACGAGAAAGCGTTGCCGGCTGAATATGCAGCATTAAAGATATATCATGACGCTTGAGTCTGTTAAACATTTCCAAATCGTCATGCAACATTATACTGACTTTGGAAACTGCATCAAAAATAAATTCTCTGTTGACTAAAGACTGTAACTGCAGTGACCTTTTTATATTTTCCTGTGTAAACTCTTTTACAAGTCTGTTTTTTTGTAAAAAATACTCATGAAATTTTTTATAGTTAATACTCAATACTTGGGAATCATCCACAAGCTGTATATTGGAAAAAGAGTGTAATTTTTCGGAATTCATATTTGAAATTTCCGAAATTACAGAATCTGCATAGATATAATGAAGAAAAATTTCATTATTGTGCTTGTCTATTTTATAGGCTTTTGCCAGGCCATTACATAAAAAAAGCAAATCAGGACTGTCCACGTTTTCATAGTAAAGAATATAATCTTTTTGATACTGATGCAATAAAGATATAGATGCCAACTGTTCCAAATCCTGGTCTTTCAAGGAGGAGAAAAAACTTTGGGACCTGATAATATCTTTTAAAGGCATAAATGCTCTATCTACTGACTAAGTTGTTACATGTATCTTGTGTAATTTTAAACCTAAATAATACTTTATTTGTTTTTGCACTTTTATAAATATACAGTGTATCAATACCCGCAAGCAAAAATTTCTTTGAAGTGTTGCAGACACCTTGCGTTATCGCTTTTTGCATTCTGCTGTGATCTTCTTTTTGCACAACAGCATCACTTTTTTTTCCTGTATTGACAACAAATGTGTAGACCAGTGTACTGCCGTCATTTACAATATGTGTGACAGTTGTATACTGATCGACTTTTTGAGGCAGTGTTTTAGACATCTCTTTTGCTGCAAGCGCAGCTATTTGGGTATTTTGTTTTTTCAATTCTTTTAAAGGAAATTCCTGTGTATCCAATTTTGGCGTTTGTGCAGCCAAAAACTGAAATAAAATTCCAGGCAGAATTGCAATAATATGTATACGTTTCATATATTCCCTTTTTTAGGAAATATTATACACAAGAAAGTTCAGTCAAAAGATGATATTTATCAATAATTATTATTCTTTAAGTTGTTGCAGGTCTGCTTCATCAAACTCCTGGCGTAGTGGAATGATGATACTTACAACTATTAAAATAATTCCAAATATAAGAACACTTAAAGTCTCATGCCCGTGAAAATAAGAGACAAGCGTTGTTTTTCCTAAACTTTCTCCCATAATCTTTTTAAAGAAATCAAAATATACAGTAAAGACAAGTCCACCGAATATACCGCCTATTGCTCCTACAAGAACATCTATTCGTCCCTCGGCTATAGAAACAGGACCAGTACCCGGACATTTTCCTAAAATTGCCATAGAAATACCAAAAATAGTACCACCAATGATGAGTCCGCCTAAAATAATAGGTTTCGGGTGATACGATGCATATCCTGCCTCAACCATAAAATAGAGCCCAATAGATGCCAAACCTATTGCCAAAAAGAGCATTTTAGGCACAACCGTATCTCTGAGCATTGCAAAGCCGGCAATTTTTTCAAATTTATCAACACGACTGTACTGAATCAGTACACCAAATACAAGCCCAATCATAAAAACGACAAATACCGAACCGTGAGATTCATTGGAAACAGTTGTAAACATATTTAAAATTCTATCAAACATCATTTGCCTCACTTTTGTAAAAGATTTTACCCGTAATAATCAAACTCAGTAGTACAACCCCACCAAAAATCATGCTGCTTATGGCAGTCTGTGCCATGCCGCTTAAAAAGTGTCCGCTTGTACAGCCTCCTGCCAAACGTGCTCCGATAATAAGAAAAAATCCACTCACAAAACTCCAGACAAGTCGTGAAATCACTGAAGAGTTTTTATACTTTTTCCAGCCTGTAGGCATAATACTCAAACGAAAACTCTTTGTAATAAATACCGAAGTTAAAAAACCGCCTGTCAATGCACCTAAAAGCATCACACCTTCCCAGGCACCGGCAAAATGCACTTCTTTTAGATACGGATATTTTTCAGGACTTAAATCAAAAAGTATTCCTGAAAAATAAGGAACATAGGTTGATGCTCCAAATGGCCTGCTTGCTCCAAAGACTGAAAATGTAAACAGTACCAATAACGCCATTAAAATCCCGGCTAACCACCACGGCATACGTCTAATCATAATAATCCTTATATAATAAATTACATGTAATTATAATACTAATTTTGTTAATTGATTGTTATCTTACTGATAAGAGAAGAAAATAATAAAGCCAATAGGCTTTATTATGAAGATATTTTTAAAAAGTTATTTTTTTGGAAC